>JANMSL010000537.1:0-11825 GCA_031389245.1 Lysobacterales bacterium
GCGGTCACCCAGTCGACCACCGGTGGCGTCAGGATTTCGGCAAAATCCTTGCTGGACAGGCGCATCAGCTTGCCGTCGGACATCATCGTAACGCTGGCATTGCGCACGCTCTTGGTGAGCAACGCGTCCTCGCCGAAGGTATCGCCGCGCACCAGGTACGCAATGATTGCCTCGCTGTCGCCGCTCTGTTTGGAAACCGAGGCAGAGCCTTCCTTGACGACGTAAAAATAATCGGCCTCGTCGCCTTCGCGCACGATCATCTGGCCCTTGACCACGTGCACTTCGTCGAGACGCTGAAACAATCTTTCCACTGCGCCGGTAGGAAGCTTGTGCAGGGCACGATTGTGCAGTACTCGAAATACCCAGCGGTTCGAGTTCGGGTCGTCCGAGTAATGGCGGAACCCTTCGCTGCGACTGAGCTGATCCCAGACCATGATTTTTTCGGCATAGCGGCGGTCGAGCTTGATCAGGACTGCGATCAGCGACTCCACGGTGGCGGTAAAACGCCGCGGCTGCAGGTCGCCAAGTGGATAGCGGCCCTGCAGTGAACTTCCATCCGTGGTTTTGACCTTGCCATCGGGATAGTCGCCGCGCACTACGCCGCTGACGACGTAGATCGAGTGGTCGTCCATGTCGCCGGCCTTGAACAGCACCGTGCCCTTGCCCACGTCATCGGTGTGAGCCTCCTTGGCAAGCTGCTCCAGGCATTCCGGGCGCAGTTTGTCGAGCGGGTAGAATTTGGCGAGTTGGTTGGCATCGACCGGCATCGAACTGCTCCATGCAACGAAGTGGGGTGCCACCCGCTGAGTGTAGCCCCGACGGTCGCGGCTGCGAAACGGGCGCAATCACCGGCGCGTGCTTGAGCTTGGCCGCAGCTTGCGCCACGCTTGCAGCCCACCGGGCCCAGACGCCGTCTCAAACTTATGCCCCTGGCGTCTATGCTTCCTGTTCTTTTCCCACACCCTGCGGAACCGCCCCATCGCATGTCGACTGTTCTTGATAGTGAACCCGCAGCGGTTCCCCGGATTCCGCTGCTGGTCTGTGCCGACCCTGGTGCCAGTTTCGCGCGTCATTTGGGCCGCGATATTTCGCAGTGCGAGTACCTGCAGGATGTCAAGTCACTGGCGCGGCTGCTGCCTGACCGGCCTTATCTGATCAATCTATGCGATTGCAGCTACCACTTTCTGGTGGCGTTTGGTGCCGCGTTGGTGAGCGAACAGACCAATCTGCTGCCCGCCTCGCGCGCCGAACAAGTAGTGTCCGAAGTGGCCGCGTCCTGGGAAGGCAGCCATATCGTGGCGGATGCGTTTGTCGCTGCAGCAATTCACCAGGCGATTCGGAGCGAAAGCTTTGTCGTGCCTATGGTGGATGCCGCGCTGGTCGCTGTGATCGGCTTCACGTCTGGCAGCACGGGTCAGCCTCGAGCACACCGCAAAACCTGGGGTGGATTTGCCGCCAGCAGCGCAAACAATGTTGTCGCGCTGCGCGCCGTGATTGGCACCGCGGCGCATTTTGGCGTGTTGGCTACAGTGCCGCCGCAACACATGTATGGCATTGAGCTATCGATTCTGATGCCGCTGCTTGCCGGCGCCACCCTGTACACGCGGCGCGACTTGTTTCCGGCTGACATCGCGGAGAGTTTGGCTGAATTGCCGACGCCGCGGGTTCTGGTGACGACGCCAGTGCATCTGCGCGCGCTGGTGGCCGCGCAACACCCGATGCCGGCAATCGCTGTCGTCGTCTCTGCGACCGCGCCATTGACGTCGATCCTCGCTGGCGAAGTGGAGCACGCACTGCAGACCCAGGTGCTGGAGGTGTTCGGCTCGACCGAGACCTGCGTTATTGCCAGCCGACGCACCGCGCTCGAGGAGGACTGGATACTGATGCCTGGCGTTTCCTTGACGCCGCAGCCAGACGGTACGCTGGTGCAGGCGCCCTGGTTCCAGCAACCCACGTTGCTGCAGGATTTGGTGGAGTGCCTGCCCGAGCAGCGATTCCGCTTGTGCGGGCGTCACAGCGACCAGATCGAGATCGCCGGAAAGCGCGCGTCACTTGCCGATCTC
Source organism: Lysobacterales bacterium (assembly GCA_031389245.1). Taxonomy (GTDB): domain Bacteria; phylum Pseudomonadota; class Gammaproteobacteria; order Xanthomonadales; family Ahniellaceae; genus 0-14-3-00-62-12. The sequence goes on from JANMSL010000537.1 coordinate 2,064, forward strand.
ACTCGTCGTCTGCAGGCCATAGATGGTGTGCTGGATGCAGCGGTGGTGCAGGAAGAGGGCGAAACTGGCATCCGCCGGTTGGCAGCGCTGGTGGTTGCGCCCGGGCTCAGTGCGGTAGCCATCGTGGCCGAACTGCGCCGCAGCGTCGATCCTGCTTTTGTACCGCGGCGTATCGTCAGGCTCGATGCGTTGCCGCGCAATGCGGTCGGCAAGTTACCGCGGCAGGCGGTGCTGGATTGTTTGCAGAAAAAACCCTAGCTATCCGCTGCTCAGGCTCCCTGCCGATGCAGAACCGGGAGCGCTCTGCTGCGGGGCTTGTTCAACAGCAGCGAGTGCAGCGCGCCCGCGCTAAAGATGCAGGCCGTCGATTTCGATCAACAGGTCCTTGCGGCAGATATCCGCGGCCAATACCAAGATCGATGCCCGTGCCGGCAATCGACGGCGCAGTTCAGCGACTACTGAGGCGCATGCCTGCGGATGCCGCAGGTACACCTTGAGCACGGCAAGATCAGAAAATCGTTGCGGGCAGCGCGCGTCGCGCGTGTGTGCCTGCTGCAGCAAGGCATCAAGATTGAGAATAGTCTCGTCCAGTTGCGCCAGCACATCACCGTCGTGATGGGTGGCATGGCCAACAATGCTGGCAGTGCCGGAAATCAATAATTCACCACCCGCGTTCAACATGGCGCGCGCAAATCGTGGCGATACTCGCCCATACTGCCGTGGATAGTCATAGGCGCTGATCTGCCGCGGGTTCTCGATCGCTCGGCCGGGTTCAGTAGCGGCCAGCCAATAGATCTGCACCACCGGCTCGCCATCGCGGCGACCAATGGCGGTGGCCGCGGGTAGCGGTCGCAAAGGGCGGGTAGCCAGTCCTTCGGCGCGTCCCACACAAAAAAGTTTATAGCGCTCCGCATCGCACTCGCCGAGCGTGATTGCATCAAAGTAATTCCACATGCGCAGCAGGTGCGGCTTGCCCGACTGACTCTGGAACTTCGCGATCTGCGCATAGGCGCTCGCGGTGGCGGCGCCAATCTCGTCGTGTTCGCGTTCGTCGATTTCGATGATGCCAAGCAGATGCCGATCGTCCTCACTGAAACGGATGGCGCCGGCTCGACTCGTGCGCACCGGACCGTTGCTATGCCACACCTCACGCAGTCCCGCGCCGTGCAGTGCTTCCAATGCCACATGCAGGCGGCGTGGATGCGGTGCAAATGAGTTACTGGTGCCAAATACGATTTCGGCCAGCACATTCGCATCGGGCTCGGGCGCCATGGGTGTGTTGCAGTAGCGAACCGTCAAGCCGCTGCTCGGGTCGGGTTGAAGTGCGTGCTCAGACATGGTCTTGTGAGGTCGTGCCGCCGCTGAATTTCTCGCCGGTCTGGCGACGACGGAAAGTCGCCGCCGCCCACTGTTTTCCGAGCATGCTCAAGCTGGTAACGCGATACACCATGCGGAACAGGAACAGGCGCCAGCGCACACCGTCGTCGCGATACACATCGCCGGCGAGCATCGAGATCACCGCTTCTTCCATACGCAGCCCATTGCGCGGATTGGCGAACAACTTTGCCATGGTCGGCGAAGTAAAGCGGAAGATGAACCAGGAAAACAGACGCAGGCCCTCTCCTACATGCCGGGCATATTTTTTCTGTAACGCCGCCTCGCGGGCAGGCTCGCGCAGCGCGCCGGCGACCACTTCGGCAGCGCGCTCGGCGCTGTCCATGGCCAAAAGGACGCCGCTGGAGAAAATCGGATCGACGAAAGCGATCGCGTCGCCGGCCAGCAGCCAGCGCGGGCCACCGATGGGATCGCAGGTGTAGGAATAATTACCGGTGACGTGGAAGTTGCCAACCATCTCGGCGTCCTGCAACCGCGCCCATACGCCAGGAATGGCGCGCAAGGTTTCGATCAAGAACTCGGAACCGCGACCGCGGCGCTGCTTCAAGTATTCGGGCCAACACACAGCGCCGACGCTCATCAGGCCATCGGGCAGAGGAATCATCCACACCCAACCATGCGCAAACCGGTAAACGCTGATATTGCCCTGATCCTCACCGGGGCGCCGAACGGCACCGCTGAAATGCGCAAAAAGCGCGGCACTCTGATGCTTGTTGTGCTTCTTCTTCAGCCCAAGTTCGCCGCCGAGCAGGGTGTCGCGGCCGCTGGCGTCGACGAAGTAGCGAGCGTGCAGCGTTTGCACCGCGCCGGTTGAATCGAGAAGTTCGGCCTGCACCTCGTCGTTGTCGAAGCGCACGTTCTGAACGCGCACACCCTCACGCGTCTGTGCGCCATTTTCCGCGGCGTGGCGGAACAGCATTTCGTCGAACTGATCGCGACGCACCTGCCAGGCATAAGGCGCAGTTGGGCGCAGCGAGCGCGCGAACCGATAGGTGCTGTATTGCTGTCCTTCGCTGGTCGGGAAGTCGGCGCCAAATTTGCGCAAGCCGATGGCTTCGACTTTCTCCAACGCGCCGAGGCGCTCGAGGATTGGGCGGTTCATCGGCAACAATGATTCGCCGATGTGAAAACGGGGATGGCGGTCGCGTTCGACCAGTTGCACACTCAGCCCTTGACGCGCCAACAAGGTGGCGACTGTGGAGCCTGCTGGACCTCCGCCGGCCACCAGCACGTCACAGCGGGATACATTGTTACTGGTCATCGGCAGGTCGAAATCAGGCGGGCGGGTGTGCTCAAGCCGTCATGTTACAATGCGCGCCGCGTCGCCTCCGTTTTCGGAGGCGTTCTTTTCTGCGGGATATTTTTTATTGGAAACGGGGCCCTATGTCCAATCTGCAATCCCCGGCCGAGCAGGAGCTCGCGCAACTGATCGTCGAAGCGCTCAATCTGGAAACGGTTGTCGCGGCCGACATCCTGCCCGATTCGGCTTTGTTTGGAGAAGATCTGGGCCTGGATTCAATAGACGCGCTGGAAATGGCGCTGGCGATCTCCAAGCGCTACGGTTTCCAGCTGCGCTCCGATAACGAAGACAACAAGCGCATTTTCGCCTCGCTGCGATCGTTGTCAGCGCATATCGAGCAGCATCGCGCGCCTTGATCGTGTCGATTTCGTACCGACCTCGATCGCGGCCCGCGGCGCCTGGCTCGCTCAGAAGTCACCGGTTACCGCCCCGCCCATGCCCAAGTTCGAGTCGCTGTTCCTGATTGGTAATGCCCATCGCGCATTGCCGGGTCACTTCCCCGGTAGGCCGGTAGTGCCCGGAGTGGTCGTGCTCGACCAGGTGATCAGCTTGCTGGCGACGCAAATCGACATCGATGCGCAACTGATCGATCTGCCCCAGGCAAAATTCATCGAACCGTTGCTGCCAGGACAGGTTGCGCGAATCGAGATGGAAGTCGAGGCGAATCGCGCCCGCTTTAGCGTTAAGCGTTGGGCGACGCAGGATGCAGCAACAGTAATTGCAAGCGGCGGGCTTCAATGGCGGAATCTGCCGTGAACCAGCCTCCGGTAACTTCCGCTTCGTCAGCTTCCGCTACGTCACCCCCCGCCTCGGTAACTTCATCCTCTGCAACAATTACTCCTTCGCCGGCTTCCTCCGCAACGGCTTCCGCGGCAACACCGCCCGGTGCGACCGCGTCTTCTGCAACGGAATGGAAGCAGCGTCCCGAAGGCGGGGGACGCTTTGCGATCTGGTTGATTTGCAGCATCGCCAGTTTCTGTGGCCGCGCCATTGCGCGCCTTTTCCTGTTTCCGATCACGCTGTATTTTCTTATTCGACGCGGGGCCGAGCGGCGGGCATCGCGCGCGTATCTGACGCGGGTATTCGGGCGCCCGGCAAGGCTGATCGAGGTGGCCAGGCACATTCATTGTTTCGCATCAACGATCACCGACCGCGTGTACCTGTTGTCCGAGCACTTCCGTCGCTTCGAACTGCGCACCCATGGATTGGACCCGCTGCACGCGATCATGGACCGCGGCCAGGGCGTATTGCTGCTGGGATCACATTTGGGCAGTTTCGAAGCCCTGCGCGTACTTAGTCTGCTGCGCCCAAACACCAAGGTAAGGGTAGTTTTGGATGTCAGCCACAATCCGGCGATCACGTCGTTGCTGGGCGCGCTCAATCCGGAAATTGCGCGAACGGTAATCGACGCGGGTCAGGACGGCACCGCGATTGTGCTGGCCATACGCGAGGCGCTGGAAGACGGTGCTCTGGTCACCTTGCTGGCAGACCGCATGCACCCCGGCGAAAAAACGGTCCGCGCCGTTTTTCTTGGCGATAGCGCCGATTTTCCGGTCTCGCCCTGGCTGATTGCTTCAGTCCTCAAAGTGCCGGTGGCGCTATGTTTTGGCCTGTTTCTCGGCGGCAACCGCTACGATCTGCACTTTGAGGTACTCACCGAATCGCTGCACATCGACCGTAGGCACCGCCAACAACAACTCGCCCAATGGGTGCAGCGCTACGCCGATCGGATCGAGCATCACTTGCGCATCGCGCCCTACAACTGGTTCAACTTCTATGACTTCTGGAAATCTGCACGCATTACTGGCCTGGGCGCTGAGCTCGAGCATCGCGGCAACGGCACTGGCGACGCCACAGACTGAAACGCTGATAGCGCGTTTGGCGCGTCCGCCGCCAGCGACAACTGCATTTGTCGAAGTGCGTTTCTCTGATTTGTTGACCGAGCCGCTGGTGAGTCGCGGTGAACTACGTTTTGACGCCGCCGATCGGTTGGGAAAACGCGTGGATGAGCCGTTTCGTGAGAACACAACAGTGCGCGGTGAAAGCGTGCGGATCGAACGCAGTGGCCGCAAGCCGATGCAGTTCAATTTGAAGCGTGCGCCAGAATTGCGCGCCTTGCTGGCTGGGTTTTCCGGACTGTTGGCGGGAGATATCGTCGCGTTGCGTCGCCATTTCGAGATTGACGTCGAAGGCAGCGATACACGCTGGCAGATTGCACTCAATCCGCGCGAGGCCCGCATGCGCAAGCGAATACCCGAAGTCACCGTTTTGGGCAGCAACAGCGCACCGCGTTGTTTCAGGATCGAACAGGCCGATGGCGATATCAGCATCATGCTGATTGATGCAGCATTGACCCCGTCGCTGCTGCAAAAGCTGGCAATGCCACAGCGATTGACGCCTTCCGCACTACTCAATCACTGTCGCGAGCAGGTCAGTTAGAGACATGCGCGCCGGGCTGCTCGTCTTGTTGCTGTGGCTGCTGGCGTTGGTCACGCTCGGGCTGTTCGTGCGCAGCCACTTTCTGATCAGTTCCGATTTGCGTTTGTTCATGCCGGCAGCACAAACGCCTGAGCAACACCTGCTGATCGAAGAGATTGGCGAGGGGCCGGGCTCGCGACTGCTATTGCTGGCGATTGAGGGCGATGGCGCCGAGCAACTGGCAGAGTCATCATCGGCCTTGCACCAGGCGCTGAGCGAAGATCCAGCATTCCGTCTGGTCAGCAATGGGTCTGGCGGTCTGGAAGCGGTCCCCGAATCCCTACTCGCGTATCGCTATCTGTTGTCGCCGACGTTGGATCAATCAGCGCTTGATAGCGTTTTTCTTCGAGCGCAATTGCAACAGCGTATTGAAGACTTGAATTCTCCCGCCGCGGGGCTGCTGAAGCCTTGGTTGAAACGCGATCCGACTTTGGAGGTGCTGCAGCTTGCCGAGCGCTGGCGACCGGCGCAGGAGCCCGAGCGCGCGTTCGATGTGTGGATGAGCCCGGAGCAGAAGCGTGCCTTGCTGGTCGTCGAAACAAAGGCGGCTGGGTTTGACCCGCGCGGTCAGGCCATTGCGGTGGCGCGTATCGAGCAGGCGTTCACCGCGAGTCGATCTACAACAAAGCAAACCCTGATCGTCAGTGGACCCGGCGCCTTCGCCACGATGATGCAGCAGAAGACGGCTGGCGAGGCCAGTCGTCTCGGCGCGTGGGCAACGGTGGCAATGTTGCTGCTGATGTTCGTCGCCTATCGCAGCCCACGTGCCGTCCTGCTCGGCGTGCTGCCGATGGCATCGGCCGCGTTGACCGGAATGGCCGTAGTCGGCCTCTGGTTCGGCAGCATTCATGGCATCACGCTGGCCTTTGGCTTCACCCTGATCGGTGTGGCGCAGGACTATCCGATTCATCTTTTCAGCCATCAGCATCGCGGTATCGATCCGCATGTCAATGCGCGTGCGCTGTGGCCGACGCTGGGCACTGGCGTCGCCAGCACCTGCATCGCCTATCTGGCTTTCTTGTTCTCCGGCGTCACCGGTCTGGCGCAGCTCGCCTGTTTCTCGATCGCAGGCCTTGCCGCCGCCGCGCTGAGCACGCGTTACCTGATGCCGCATCTGCTTGCTGGATTTGACGCCGGTGCGGCGGAGTCCCAGGTATTGGGGCGCTGCATACACTTGATCGATCGCATTCCACGGCCGCTGTGGTTGTTAGCGCTGATCGTGGTCGGCGCGGCACTGGCACTGCTGCTGCCGCGCGGTGCGGTGTTCGAGAACAACCTCGCATCGCTGACGCCCATTCCGGCCGAGCTGCTGCGCCGCGACGCCGAACTGCGCGGGCAGCTGGCGGCACCGGACGTGCGGCATATGTTGGTCCTGCGCGACGACGATGTTGATCGACTGTTGGCGCGCGGCGAAGCGTTGATACCGGCCTTGCAGGCGTTGGTTGACGCCAAGGTGATCCAGGACTTCGACCTGGCCGCGCGTTATCTGCCCAGTGTTGCAACGCAACTTCGCCGCCAGGCAGCGCTGCCGGATGCGACTGCATTGCAGAGCATGCTGGAACAAGCGACGCAGGGACTGACGTTCCGTCCCGGAATTTTTGCGGCATTCGTCGAAGACGTGCAATCGGCACGCACCGCGGTGCCGTTGCGTGCATCTGATTTGCGCGGTACGCCCCTGGCATTGCGCGTCGACAGCCTGCTGTTGAAACGTGGCGATTCGCATATCGCGATGGTGGCACTGAGCGGGGTGCGCAACCCGCAGGCATTGGCAGCATTCGTGATTGCGCAAGGCGATGGCCTGCAGTGGCTGGATCTGAAAGCAACTTCGGAACAGCTGGTGGCCGAGTATCGCGGTCGGGTGCTGGTCAGTCTGGCGATTTCCGCTTTGTTGCTGCTGATCGTGGTCAGCGTCAGCCTGCGTTCGCCGCAACGCGTGGCACGGGTGCTGATGCCCATGCTGCTCAGCAGTCTACTCGTGCCGGCGCTACTGCACCTGGGCGGCGTGCCGCTCAGCCTGTTTCATCTGATCGCTCTGGTATTGGCCGCGGGTCTGGGACTGGACTATGCACTGTTTTTCGACCACACCGGGTCGACCGATGCCCAGTCGAGCGACGCGGCTCAGCGCCGTACTTTGCATGGTCTGCTGGTCTGCGCCGCATCTACCCTCATGGTGTTCGCGCTGCTCGCAACTGCCAGTATCCCGGTGCTGCGCGCGATCGGCGTCACCGTTTCGCTCGGTGTGATCAGCAACTTCGTTCTGGCCGCGCTGTTTACGCGCCGCCCGGCGGGGCGCTTGCATGCCGCTTGATCGCGAACTCATCCTGTCGTTGATTCCGCATCAAGGCAGCATGTGCTTGCACGATGAAGTGCTGCAGTGGGATGCCAATTGCCTGCGCCTGCGCAGTGCCGGGCATCGCAGCCCGCTCCATCCGCTGCGTAGCCGTGGGCGTTTGCATGCGGTGCATCTGTGTGAGTACGGTGCCCAGGCGATGGCCGTGCATGGCGGGCTGCTCGCGCGCGATCTGGGGCAGGTTGCGGCTCCGGGCCTGCTGGTCTCGCTGCGCCAGATTGAACTTCATTGTGCGCGTCTTGACCTTTTCGACGACGACTTGGTAACCCGCGCGGAACGACTGCTCGACAACGGCAGCAGCTGGCAGTATTCATTCAGCATCGAACATCGTGGACTATTGTTGGCAAGCGGCCGTGCGGCGGTGATGCTGCGTCCGCCCGTGGATACTGAGAAGGAGTCGCCATGAGCGCATTCGATGCAGCCGCGCCGGCTGCGGATTCTGTTTCCGGTTGCGTGGGCGAAACAGTCTGCGCAGCCGCAACCAGGCAAGGTGACCCGTGAGCACAGCAAGCATTGCACAGCGACGCGCCCTGGTGACCGGCGGCAGCGGCGATATCGGCGGCGCCATTGCGGTTGCACTGGCCCAGGCCGGTTGGCAGGTGCTGGTGCATGCCAATGCCGGCATCGAACGCGCAGCGCAAACCGTGCAGCACATTCACGCTTCGGGCGGGCTGGCAGACGCGGTGTGTTTCGACGTGACCGATGCCGCCGCGACCCATGCCGCAATAGCTGCGCTGTTGGAGGCGGGCACGATTGCCGCGGTCGTCAACAATGCCGGTATCCATGATGATGCACCGATGGCCGGCATGAGCAGCAGTCAGTGGCATCGCGTTATCGATGTCAGCCTGCACGGCTTTTTCAATGTCACCCAGCCTTTGTTGCTGCCGATGGCGCGACAGCGCTTCGGTCGTGTTGTCAGCGTTTCGTCGGTGGCGGCAGTGCTTGGCAATAGAGGCCAGACCAATTACGCCGCCGCCAAGGCGGCATTGCATGGGGCCACTCGCTCGCTTGCGCGAGAAATGGCCTCGCGTGGCATTACCGCCAATGTTGTCGCGCCCGGTCTGATCGAAGGCGGCATGGCCGCGTCGAGTTTCGCACCCGAGCAAATCAAACAACTGGTGCCCGCCGCGCGTGCTGGCCGCCCAGAAGAAGTCGCCGCGCTGGTGCGTTTTCTGTGCAGCGACGAAGCGAGCTACATCACCGGTCAGGTGATTGGTGTGAATGGCGGCATGGGTTAGCGCGAAAGCGTCCGACCACAGCACGCACCCTTCGAGCGGTGGTGGGTCCGCGCTGCGCGCGGACGCTCTTTCTCACAGAATCAAACTGGTGCGATCACATGCACGCACGCAAAAAAACGGCCGCCCGAAGGCGGCCGCTGGACTAGCACTTGAGAAGATCTAGCGAGTGAGCATCGAGCTTCCTCGCCGCCCGTCCTGAACGCCTACCACTCAAATCGCGCAGCCAGACGTACTGATCGTGGCGTCTGGTAGTTTTGATCGTTGAGGAAGTTTGGATTTACTGTTTCGTCAGTGCGCACCAGGTCTCCGGTCTCGGAATATTCAGTTACGCGTTGGTTGTTGAACACGTTGAAAACGTCGACCTGCAGTGTCAGTCCTTCCAGCCAATTGGGCTGATAAGCGGCCGAGACGTCGAGCGAATAGATCCATGGCGTGCGGCCGTATTGGCCACGTTGCGTTAGAACCTGTGGACCGCGATCGCTGCTGCGGCAGTAGAAGCTTGAAGCCCCATATTCCCCGAGATGAATAAAGTCCGGTCCGCCCGGTTCAAGCCCATCGCGATTCACAAAGCCGTTGCAGCTGACCGGTCGTCCGGACTGCACCAGCACGTTTGCGCCAAAGCGCCACTGTTCGTTGAGGCTGTAGCTGCCGAAAACTTTGAGCGTATGACGCCGGTCATTCGGCAAGTCGCCGTCGGACCCATCCAGGAAGAGCGGGTGATCGAAATCCTGCGTCAGGCCCGCGTCATCCTGCTCCAGCGTTGAATTGACATAGCCTTCCACATTGCCGTAGCTGTGCGCCCAAGTGTAGGAGCCTTGCAAGAACCACTGGTCGGATACATTTGCCTCCCAGAATAACTCGACAGCGTTGTAGCTACGCTTGTAGGCAGGAAGACCGATGGCGCTGGCCGGGATCGAAAAGTCGACCAGATTGCCGTCGTGGTTCGCATCGATGCGGATGTCGAGCGATCGGCCGGGATTGAGAATAAGGCAGGTGGCGAG
>JANMSL010000464.1:0-9542 GCA_031389245.1 Lysobacterales bacterium
CTCACCGGCAACAACGAAACCTGCACTTTTCCAACACCGCAGGCAGGTATCTACCATGTGATGGTCCGCGCCTACAGTGCGTTTTCCGGGGTCAGCCTGGTTGGCACCTTTACTACTGGCAGTGGCGATGTAGCGCCAACCGTCACCAGCACCACGCCCGTGGCCGGTGCCAGCAATGTCGGCGTCGCCAGCAACCTGTCGGTGACTTTCTCCGAAGCGGTCACCGTGACCGGCACCTGGTTCACCCTCAACTGCGCGAACAGTGGCAGCCATGCAGCCGCTGCCAGCGGCGGACCCATCACCTTCACGTTGAATCCAGACACTGATTTCGGCGCATTGGAAAGCTGCACGCTGACCCTGGTGGCGGCCAATATCCGCGATCAGGACGGCACCATCCAGCCAATGGCTGCCAACGTAACGCGCAGCTTCACCACCAGTGCCGCGGCAACGGGCTACTACGGAACGGTAAACACCAGCTCGGCGAGCGCGCTGCGTAGCTCCTTGCACCTGGTCATCGACGACCACGTCCGCTTCGGCTACACCGCCTCGACGACCGACACCTGGGACGTGCTGGCGGTCGCCGATCAGGATCCGATGAACAGCGCGCGCATTCTCGACATTTACAAGAACGTTTCGTACGTCAAGGCCACCGGCGGCAACGATTTCTATAATCGCGAGCACACCTGGCCCAATTCGCTCGGCTTCCCGGCCGATGGCAGCAGCAACTATCCGTACACCGACCTGCACATGCTGATGGCATCAGACATCAGCTACAACAGCACTCGCAGCAACAAGCCGTACGACAACTGCGCCTCGGGCTGCACCGAGTACCCGACCCAAGCGACCAACGGTCAGGGCGGCGGCAGCGGCGTGTATCCGGGCAACTCCAACTGGAGCAACAGCAGCGTGTTCCAGGTCTGGAGCAAGCTCAAAGGCAATGTCGCGCGCGCCATGTTCTACATGGATCTGCGTTACGAGGGCGGCACCCATGGCGGCAGTGGCGCCGCCGAACCCGACCTGCGCCTGACCAGCGACCTGAGCCTCGTCGTCGGTACCGGCAGCAACGCGTCGGTTGCCTATATGGGCAAGTTGTCCACGTTGCTGCAATGGCACCTCGACGATCCGGTGACCTCAGGCGAACAATTGCGCAACGATGTGATCTACAGCTATCAGGGCAACCGAAACCCCTTCGTCGACAATCCGCAGTGGGCGGCGTGCATCTATCAGTCGGTCTGTCCCTGATCACCTCGACCCGGTCGTAGTGCACGACCGGGCCATAGGCGATCGCAGATTCCGTTTTCGCACTGGCCTCATTCGGTGACTGAATCGGGGCGCACGCCGGGGTTCGCGAGTACATATCGCGCAGCCGTCGATTATTCGCTGCGGGCGTGACCCGCGGCCATCATCGTCTCGGCCATTTCAGCCTAGAGCGTGGCCGAGGCCTCCTCCGTGTCATCGGCGTACTCATCGCCAAGCCCGGCGTGCAGGGTCTGCGGCAATGCCGTTCCGACGTCGTCGTAACGTGCTTCCTGCACACCAGAATCAGCAAAGCGTTGCCCAAGTGCACGGCATGACTCGAGCAACCCATCCGGGCAATAGAGTGCTGCGACCGCGCGCCGGATACGGTTCATCAACTTGCGCGCCTGTGTCCTAGATGAAGGGTCAGAACGCATTTTCGCGGCGGTTGACGGTGTGGCAAAGATGGAACCATAATGGTGCCATTATGGAGGTGATCGACCATGGCCACTACCCTTACCCTGAAGAAGATTCCGGACGTTGTGTATGAGCGACTGAAGGCTTCCGCAGAACTGCACCGGCGAAGTATGAACAGTGAGGCCATTGTCTGCCTTGAGGCCGCGCTCGTTCCCATGAAGCTGGCGCCGAGCGAGCGTCTGGCGCGCGCGCGCGAATTGCGGGCAACGCTTACGACCAAGAAGTTCACCGCTCGTGAGATCGACGCGATGAAGCGTGCGGGACGCGAGTGATCGTTGTTGATTCGAACGTGGTGGCTTACCTGTACCTGCCGGGCGAACACACTGCGGAGGCCGAGGCACTCTTTGGAACGGACCCCGACTGGGCTGCTCCGGTGCTGTGGCGCAGCGAGTTCCGAAACATACTTGCCGGGTACCTCAGGCGTGGGAACCTGACGTTCGAGCAAGCGGTCGCAATGCAGTTGGAGGCTGAGGGGTTGCTTGCGGGAGCGGAGTTCGAGGTTGAGTCCCGAAGTGTTCTCGACTTGGTTCGCGGGAGCGATTGCTCCGCATATGACTGCGAATTCGTGGCCCTCGCTGATCGGCTTGACGTCACGCTATTCACAATGGACAAGAAGTTGCTGAAGGCGTTCCCAGGTCGCGCAAAGGCATTGAATGCGGTCTAACGTTTGAGTTCAGCGGCAGCCAAAAGCGTAGCTTTTGGATGTTCGCTGGAACGAAGGATTAGCCGTCAGTTTGCCTTGAAACGGCGTACGTGTGTTCAATGCAAGGTTCACCTCGAAACACGGCGTTGGCTGACTTGATCTTGCGCATGCCAACTCGCTGCAGCAAACGAATGGAAGAGAGATTTCTGGCATCGGTGATTCCGAGTATCTGTTCGGCCGCCGTGAGTCCAAACACGAGGTTGATGGCTTCTCGCACTGCGACTGTGGCGACGCCTTGACCCTGCGACTGACGCCTCAAAGTGAAGCCGATCTCTACGTGCTTGCCGTCGTGAGTGAGTAACAAGCCGATGTCACCGACGAGCGCCATGTCACCGGTTCCGGCGATGCCGATCTGGGACCACACGCCAGGTTGAAGTAGTGCGGCAGTGCTCATTCCCGCGAGGAACGAAGTGGCTTCATCGTCCGACGTGGCCGACCAGCCCTGGTACTGAGCGAGCACCGCATCGTGTCGATATGCCTGGAACGCAGCAAGATCTGAGGCTGCAAGCCTGCGCAGGACGACGCCATTGCGGAGCCTTGGTAGGGAGTCAGTGCTGGACATGTGTGCTGACGGCTAACGAGGCTGTAGAAAAACTGGTCCTGATCTTGCTTCCTTCTGGCAGCGAGTGCTAGGGAGCTGAACATGGCGCACTACAAATTTGTCGACATGAGCCCGCGGCTATAAAACAGGACGGATAGACGAATGCACCGACCCAGCTTTCACGAATTGATCAAAGGCGAAACGGTTGACTTGGGGGAGGAGTCCATAGATGCGTAGTTAGGTTGCAGCAACGAGTTCTGACAGCCTCTTGTCGATCAGTGCCTCAAGCTGGAGATGCTGCGCTGAGTCGAGACAGCGGTGAGGCAGAGGGAAAGCACCAGCTGCGCTAGCCACAAGATAGCCCTGAGGATACTTGTAAATTGAAACGACTTTCTCCCAAGGCATTTCGTAAGGACCGTCAGCGGTCGTCCTAACGATGCTAAGAGCATCGATTTTAAACGCGCAAACGGGCATGTCGCGCTTCTTGAAGTAGAACCCTATAGCGGCTGGGAGCAGAATGAGCGGCAGGACGAAGATCGGCAACTTAACGAGACTCGGTTTTCCGCGAGTAACCAGTTCAGAATTCGTAACAACCAAAGCGTGGTTTTTAACGAAGTCTAAGTACTCTTTGAGTGTGTAAGAGACGCTAAATGTGATGGGATACAATCGCTATTTCCTTTGTAACCTAACGAGGCTGTAGAAAAACTGGCCTCGATCTTGCTTCGTTCTGGCAGCGAGTACAAGGGAGCTGAACATGGCGCGCTACAAATTTGTCGATATGAGCCCGCGGCTTCTGCCGGTGGTGCTGGAGGATCAGTTGGTGCCGGGATCGTTTGCGCATGCGGTGCATCATCTGGTCGAAGCGCTGGACCCTTCTGGCTTCGATGCGCACTATCGCAATGACGCCAATGGCGCGACGGCCCATGCGCCGGCGATGCTGTTGAAGGCAGTGCTGCTCGCCTACTCGCAAGGGTGAGATGCAGCGCTTTCGCCATGCGATGAAACGCATGGCGAGCTGCGTCGAACGCACGCGCTGACGCGCGGGCCGGGCGCCCGGCACCAGGGACGGTTGCATGCGATGCTGCCGATCGAAGCCTCGCGTGATGCGATCGCATCGGTGTTCGCGCAGGTGTTGGCAATCCTGGGCAAAGAAGGACTCATTGGCCGCGTGCGCCGCAGGCGCTCCTGCGCCTGTCGGCACTTCCCACATCCCTGTGGGTCGGCCTTCAGGCGCCGGGAGCGGCGGAAGGCCACGAGCATAGACGATGGGTTGGGCCGCGCTTCGTGCCTGACCTACGCAGCCGCAGCGTGCAGCTTGACGCCAAGTGCTCGTGCCACCTTGAGCACTGTCGCGAAGCTCGGATTGCCGCCAGCACTGAGCGCGCGATATAGGCTTTCACGGCTGAGGCCGGCGTCTTTCGCTACTTGGCTCATGCCCTTGGCGCGAGCAATATCTCCAAGCGCCTTGGCGATTCCTGCTGCGTCAGGCGCTTCCTCCAGCCACGCATCAAGGTAGGCCGCCATTTCTTCGGGCGTGCGCAAGTGTTCCGCCACATCGTACGGCGTGGTCTTCGTCTTAATCGTCTTCGCTGCAGCACGGGTGGCCATGGCATCTACTCCCTAGAAGTTCTTGGCCAACTTGATGGCCAACTGAATGTCCTTCGACTGGCTCGACTTGTCGCCTCCAACGAGCAGAAGCAGCAGTCTCGAACCGCGTAGCGAGTAGTACACCCGGTAGCCAGGACCGAAATCGACTTTCAGCTCGGAGACTCCGTCTGTCAGGTTCCGATGCTGCCCAGGATTGCCACTGCTCAGCCGCTCAACACGCATGAGGACTCGGGCCCGACCCGCTTGGTCCTTAAGCGTGTCTATCCAGTGCGCGTACTCGTCAGTCTTCTCTATTCGCACCCTGCAAGCGTAGCCTGACGGCTACACTTGTCAAGTGAGGGTGTTCGCGAGGCCTAACGAATAGGTTCAGCGGCCGGCGCAGCCGGTCCGCTGCAATGCCTTGTTAGGCAGCGATGCCCTGACCCCCAAGTGAATTCTGTACTACCGAGACTACGAGTAGTAAGACCTGACAAGTGACGCTTCCTAGAAGGGTTCGGAGTACGTCCACGGTCGGCCCTGAGGACGGATTCGATACCACAGCTCTCGAAGACCGGCACGAGTGCGCTCGAGTAACGTTGTGGAGGAATTGCTGAAGAACGAGAACCCTTGGCCCGGAGCCGGATACCGGTCGAGGGTCTCGACCTCCCACACTCCGATTATGGTTAGAGTTGGAGTCGGCACAGAGTTCTGTTGTGGGCGGTGATGATGTCCGAGTTCCTCGCGCACAAGAGCAAACGCTCGCATGGAAGCATGAAGGGGTGAAGCCGCTTCGACCCAGCGGGTCGTAACGAAACCTCGGACCATGCTATCGGCTTCCGAGGGTTCGGAATCGGCAACCGGTATTTCGAAGTGCTCGCCCAGTACCCGAAGTTGGTATCTGTGGAGGTCGCTCATAACGGACGACGTGCCTTTCGCTGCCTAACGCCGCGTCGAGCCGCCGCCGCACGACAGCGTTTGGTTGACACGAGGCACGTCATCGGCGGTCGGCTTGAATGATGGGATGGACTCCCCCCGCAGCGCATACGGCATCGGTGTGCCACGCTGTGAGGTGTTGATGTTCAAAGCATTGTCCACCAGGAGTAGTCCGTTATGAAGTCTACTGCTGCTGTCACCACCATTGCCATCGATCTTGCCAAGAATGTGTTTCAGCTGGCCTTGGCCGATGCGTCGTTTCGCATCGTGCGCTCGCTGCGTTTGAAGCGTACGGATTTTCTTTCGTTCTGGCCGAACCATCCAGTGGTGAATGTGGTGATGGACGCGTGTGGCGGCTCGCGCGCAACATCTGGGCGACGTGGAAGCATGATCGCGATCACGCACTTGGAAAGCCCCTGCAACCCGCTTAAGCGCAACAGCCAAAGCGTCATCAGGCAAAAACAACTTCAACAGCGGCAAGTCCACCGGAGCGGTCAGACATCAATCTCATGAAAGCGGCTCGGCCGCGGTGCTGAAACGCCGATAGTGGTGGAGCGCCATGGGTGCTTGAACGATAGGCGCAACACCTGCGGATCCCATGATGTCCGGGCGCGAAACACCGCCATGAAACAGGACGGATAGACGAATGCACCGACCCAGCTTTCACGGATTGATCAAGGCCAAAACGGTTGACTTGGGGGAGGAGTCCAAAGATGCGTAGTTAGCCTTCATTGCGATGGTCTGCTGTAGGCGAACCACAGAAGCGCGACACTGGACCAAAGTAGCATTGATCCAATGCAAAGACTTGCCAGCCCGAATAGCGCACATCTTAGCCTTGCGTGTAAGCCCGATTGACTGCGATGCAACAGACATGAAAAACCAGCCCGGATTAGGAAATAGCTGAAAGGCAGAGGCACAGCAATGGAGAATGTAGCAATAGCGAAGCGGCCAATAAATAGCGAGATTTGTGGGCTCACGGAAAAATAGTCGATGCTTCTAAATACGAGGATCACGAGGATCATCCAAAGTAATGCCCAATATAAGCATTGCTGAGTACGGATAATCCAACGAATTGTGCCCGGCGCATCTTTCTCCAGCCATTTCAGATGCGATGGAAGGCCAAACATCATTGCTTTGATCTGTGGCCACACGGCGGCAATTTTCATGAAGGCTAACGCCTGAATTAAGCCGAGCTGCGAAGCGGGTTCGGCTTGAATGAATTGTTAGCTGCCACTGCGCTTGACCGTGAGAATGAGGCCAAGGTCTCCGATAGTGACCGTCGCGGGCTGCCTAGGCCGCACTGTGACGGTAAGTGTGATCGTGCCGTGCGGGGAGTTCACCGTCGCATCTACCTTGATCTCGTCTCGAGCAATCTCGGTGACCGTGAGCGAGAGCCTGTACCCATCTTGGCCGTGGACCTCGTTGATTGCCGGAACGCCCGCTTTTACGACCGCGGAAGGACTTGCAAAGGCCTCTCCCTGATGCAAAAGCACCGCAGATACGTCGTATGTTTTCGATCCCGAAACAGCGAATGATGCTGCGGAGATGCTGAGTGCGATGGTCCAAAGAGCTTTTTTGAAGATACCCATGCAAGCCTCTGTGGCAGCTAACTAATAGTCGGGTTGAGATCGCCACCCATCTCTGCAGTCTATCCCGGCTTCGCGACGACTGGTGTTAAGAAAAAGCTTACTCGAATCATGTGTTGATCCGATGTTGCGGCCTATCCCTGCAGCCTGTCCTTGCAACGTTTCTGGATGCGGGAGCGGGCGGATGAAACCTTTGCATGGCATCAACACCGAGGCGAGCGCAATCGGAACGGCTGGGTTGGGCAACGGCGTGGGGACCAGCCCGAAGCGCGCGTACGCTAACGACAGAACGACGGCGGCAAGTCGTGGAGTCAGTGCTGGCGATCACCCGGGGCTGCCGATGGTGGCGGGTGCCACAAATCCGACTTGCCAATTTCGTCACGGTTTCTTGGTGCAGATGCATTTAAACCCTCTCGTAATTGGACATCTGATGCTTATCCAAGGATCCGAGTAGGGCGGCCGCGATTTGAAGTGCACCACCTTGAAGAATCATCAAGGATTGCATAGCGCTCAGACCCGTGTCCCGCCGGTTTGGTTTCTGCGTAGCTTATGGCAGGAGCGCAGCATTCGTCAGCGTCGCGTGCGGCCGGATGTCAGTCCTCGACACGGGTCAGCTCAACGCCATCGACCACCATCTTCCAACTGCCGTAGTCGCGATGCGGAGGTGTTGATACCTCAAAGCGCGTAGTCATCCAGCCGATGCCCACTTCGAAATCATCACCGTCGAACCGCCGCAGGGGCGCCGAGATTGAAGTGGTGCCGCGCCCTTCGACGCGCTGGTACTCGACATGACCTTGCGCGGTGATCCACAGACTCATGTCCGCGTGCTTCCAGCGCCCGATGTAATCGGTCTTGTCGTGCGGCACCTCGATACCGCATGCGGCGAGCGCCAGCGACAGTCCGGTCAACATGAGCAGACGCAACGAGCGCACGTTACCTTTCTCCTTGCGAGGATGCGATCAAGCCAGCACAGTCTCGCTGCTGATAGCCTTGCGCGCAACTTCTCTACGGTCGCCGCTGCGCTATCCACATGATCCACAATCTGCCCATCATTCAAACCGAACGCCTGATCTTGCGCGCGACCAGCATGGACGACTTCGAACGCTGGGCGGAGCTGATGGCCGACCCGGTCGCCACTGTGTACATCGGTGGCGTACAGACCCGATCGATGGCTTGGCGCAGTCTGATGGCGATGGCCGGTGCCTGGTCGTTGACCGGCGTTTCCATGTTTTCCCTGATCGAGAAAGGCAGCGGACGCTGGCTCGGGAGATCGGGACCGTGGCAGCCAGAAGGCTGGCCTGGCACCGAGGTCGGATGGAGTCTGCATCCCGATGCCCATGGTCAGGGTTATGCCACCGAAGCCGCCCGCGCCGCGATAGACTATGCCTTCGATGTATTTGGCTGGGCCGATGTCATCCACTGCATCGATCCAAAGAATGTGGCGTCGCAAAAAGTTGCGCAGCGACTGGGTTCAACCAATCGTGGCCCGGGCAAAATGCCGCCGCCGCATGAAAACGCGCCCTGCGACCTCTGGGGTCAGACACGCGAGCAGTGGCGCGAACGCAAACTCTAGAAAGCACGATGCCCGGCAGGTGTGGGGCTTGCTCCGCCCGCTGACGCGCAACAGCATCAGACATCAAGAGTGTGCAGAGCAAACCGCGCGACTACAGCAACCGCAACAGCAACTGCGCCAGCGTCACCACATCCTGATCGTTGTGTGCCAACACGCGCCGCAGATTGCGCGCATCACCGCGGGTGAGATAGTCGCGCCAGGCGCGCGGCGCTTCGGAACCGGGCAAATCGTCTTCACGCAGCACGCCCAGTAGCTGGCGCTCGATGGTGGCGAGGCGGCAATTTTCCCAAACGCCGCGGTAGCGGCGACGCACTGGAAACAGCAGATCCAGATGACGCAATCCCTGCAATGGATTGGGCAGGCGCGCCAATCGATAGCGCGTCGCCAGCAGCGGCGCGTCGTAGCAGCGGCCGTTGTAGCTGACCAAAACCTGCCCGGGATCAAGCCACTGCGCGAACGTGCGCAGCATCGCGGGTTCTGCTGCCAGCGTCGCGATGTACAGCTGGCGCACGCGTAGACGCTGATCCGGCCAGTCCGCCACGCCGATCATGAAAGCGCGCGTACCGGTGCCACCTGAAAGGCCGGTGGTCTCGGTATCGAAGTGCAGCAGTTGCGCGCGTGGGATGCTTTCAAAACCAGCGAATTCGGTGGCGACGATTTCCGGCGCCTGCTGTTGTGCCAGATAACGTTCAACGTAGCGCAGACCGGGCGCGATCTCATTTCCGGGCAGGTTTCCATCAACGGCGCACAAAGGTGTTGCCGCGCGCCTGCGCAAACCCAGCAAGCGCCGCAGCACATCAAGCTCACTCGCCGCGTTCGACGCCGTGGCTGAGTCACAGGCCAATAGCGGTCGTTGTTCCGAATCCAAACAGGAATGGCCCACTGTTTTAGCCGGCAAGGATCGAA
>JANMSL010000466.1:0-1741 GCA_031389245.1 Lysobacterales bacterium
TTTGAATTGGCCGAGTTGATGGGTTTGTGCGTCGAGAAATTGCACGGGTGCGAAATCGGTTACGGTGTCGGCATACTCGCCGGTGCGGGTGAACGGGCTTTGCAACAGGGTGAGTACGCCGCGGTGGCGGCCGGGGTCGACGCGGTAGTGGGCACCCAGGGCGATGCCGACGTCGTGAAATTCGCCATCGCTGAGGTTGCTGCCGCTGTGGCAGAGGGTGCAGTCGCCGCGGCCAACGAATAGTTTCAAACCGCGCAAGGCCGATGCGGAGAACGTCTTGCTCGGGGTGTCATCGCCTTGCCGCAGGCGCGCGACGAACTGATCGAATGCGGTATCGCCGACGACGATGCCGCGTTCAAATGCGGCGATGGCTTTGCCGATATTGCTGAAGACGATATTGGCGGCATGGCGATCGTCATCAGTCATCGTCGCCCAGGCGCGTTGCAGCGGATGCTCGGGCTCGTCATCGACCGGTCGCGCCGCGGGCGGGAAACGCTTGGGATCATCGGCAGCGACAGGCAAGGCGCCGAATACTTTACGGTACGCGCTGCGCAGTACTGGGTCGAGGCGAATGCGATGCAGCAAGGCCAAGCGATTGCCGGCCATTTCGCGCTCATGCTCCAGTGGCCCCAATGCCTGAGACCAACCAGAGTCGGCGCGGCCGTCCCAGTAGAACCAGCGGTTGTAGGCGCTGTTGCGCAGGCTCGGCGCGTTCTTCGGAAATCGACTTTCGGCGTCGACGACGCGCTCGCCGCTGCGCCATGCCAGCGCGGGATCGTGGCAGGTGGCGCAGGACATTTCGCCGCTTGCCGATAGGCGCTTATCGAAAAACAAACGCTTACCGAGCACGGCCGCATCTACGTTGTCGGCGTAGGCGTTGCTCGGATCGACTGGTGGCGGCGGCAATGGCGACATACGCAGAATGCTGCGCAATTCGCGCTCGCTCAGTTCGGTCGCGCCGGTAGCTTCGTTCTGTGCGGACGCATTCAGCGCTGCGGCAGACGATACGAGCAACGCGATCGCCGCGCGCGTTGCGAAGTTCGAGCCGCCCTGCCCTTGCCGGCTCATGGGTCGAGATCGATGGCGAAATCAGCGCGCTCCATCTGGCCGCCCGATGCAACGCCCACGCGCAATTCCCATGCGCCTTGCATATGCAGCAAAAAACCGCGCGCGGTGGCAGTGCCATCACCGTGCGACTGCACTTGAGGTTGCAGCGTGGTGCTGTGCTTGTGCAGCGGCATCCAGGCGCTGGCGGTCACCATGGCATCGCTGACCAATACCTGATGGTCGTCCGCGCGGAACACCTTGAAGTGGATTTCGAACATTTCATTGAGCGGAATCGGAGCGGGATCGCTGGTCCAGGTCACATAAAAGGTGCCTTCGCTGGTGAGCGCAGCCTGCGCTGCGCCCACCTGCTTGTCGGCGACTTCAGCAAACGCGTTCGACGCGACGCATGGCCACGCTAGAAGAATTTTCAACGTGAGCGATGCGAAGCTTTTCACTATGCATTGGCTCCTTTCCGAATGGGCGCGTCTGCATTCATGGAGATGTGCCCCCGCCGACCGGATTGCGACGCGGTCGACCCAACGCAAATCGCGTTCCGAACGCCTCGACTACGCAACTCGTCGGCTCGACCGACGCCGGCACCTTGAGCGAAATCGTGTAAGCGCCGTTGTTCTGATCGATCACACCGGAGTTGTCGCAGCTGCACGGCTTTGCGCAGACCGGCTTGGGCGAGCGG
>JANMSL010000470.1:0-12813 GCA_031389245.1 Lysobacterales bacterium
ATCGACTGGTGGCTTGGTTGACGCGATAGTCACTCTGCTCGGTGGGTCAATCCCGCTTCGGTGGGTCCGACCTGCGGTCGGACGCTCTAGCCGAACGCGGGCATTGTTCTGCACCATCGTCCGCGCACAGCGCGGACCCACCACCAGCGCTGTTTGGTGGGTCCGACCTGTGGTCGGACGCTCTAACCGCTTTAGCCAAACGCTATCGCTTTTTTCTGCGCCGGCGCATATTTGCGTTTGAGCCATACGCCGAGTGCGCTGGCGACTGCGAGCGGGCCAAACCAGGCGAGGTTTTGCAGGGTGGGTCCGGCCAGCGAAGGCATCAGCTTGGGCAATCCAATCGCCAGGAACGCGATATGCGTAGCGACACCATTGCCAAGCATCGCGCTGATGTGTTCCCAACGCCACCACAGCGCATGCGCAGGGCCGTTGCGGCGCAGACGATACATGCCGATGCCAGTGAAAATTCCGATCACGCTGAAACCAGCGAGCAGCACCGAATCGATGCTCAAGCCAATGGCCAAGATCGTGATACCCGCCATTGGGTTGAGCAACTCCAGGGTGCGGTACACCGGGCCGATGTACCGTTGAAAGTCGCGCTTGTCGCGGATCGCACGCCACGACAGCCAGCAAGAAGTCGCGGTGATCACAATCAGGTAACCGAGAAACGCATCCGTCGGGCCCGGCCCACGCAGGGTGGCGATGACCGTGATCAGCGCCGCACTGAGCAGGATGCCGACCATCGCCACAAGATAAATCTTGCCAGCGCGCTTATGCATCGGGCTGCCCTTGCGGGTGAAGCCGGCGATCCAGAATGTGGCCAGGGCAGCCACGCCGATAGCGGCGTGCACAGAGGTGGTAACGCTGTAGATGTTCATGTGCGGGCTCGTCGATTGGTCGGGATTAGGCGCGGTACGGCCAGCATGCGATGCCGGCCTATCGCACTCAGGTGCCCAAGGTCATCGAATTGGCCTGCCAGAAGTCACCTTCCAACGGGCGCGGCTTGATCGTGCGCGCCGGCAGCGTCAGCATGGCGATATGAACGCAATATGGCTGGCGCGCTGGCGGGCACTTACCGAGCCGATGATGATCGCCGCGCTGATCACCTGGCTGGCGGTGTTCCTGGCCGTGTCGGCTTCGAAGATGTCGGCCGAACTGGTGCCCATCGACGCGGCGCTGCTGCGCCCGCTGGTGATCGGTAGCCTGCTGCTGTTTCTGACGCTGCTGGTCACGTGCGCGGTGCGCGCGAACGAGGCGCCATCGACTTGGCGCAGTATTGCTTCGTTTCTGGAGATTCTGGCGGCATTGCTGGTGTGCGCAATTTCGCGCAGTAATGTCGGACCGATCCTGATGATCATCGTCATGGCCGAACTGGCCGCGCAGCTACCGTGGCGACGATTGATGCTGGTGTTCGTGTTGGTCAATCTCGCTGTGTTCGCGATCCATGCGCAGCGCTGGGGAATGCTCCATGCCGCCATCGGCGGATTGAGTTACGCCGGTTTCCAGCTGTTCGCGATCATGATGACCACGTATGCGCGACGCGCCGAGGGCATCGGCGCTGAGCTGCAGCAAGTCAACGCGCATCTGCTCGCCACGCGCACGCTGTTGGCGGAAAGTGCGCGCGATCAGGAACGGTTGCGCATCTCGCGCGAGCTGCACGATGTCGCTGGCCACAAGCTCACTGCGATGAAACTGCACCTGCTGGCACTGGCTCGCGATCCGCGCCTGCGCGATGTGCCCGAAGTCGGTACCTGTGCCCAGCTTGCCGACGAGCTGCTCGGCGATATCCGCGAAGTAGTTCGGCAGATGCGCGCGCACGATGGCATGAGTCTGCGCGCAGCGATCGAGCAGATCGCCCAGGCGATGCCACGACCACTCGCACATATCGATATCGAGGACAACGCTTCGGTCGGCAATGCCTTGCAGGCGGAGGCGCTGCTGCGCGCAGTGCAGGAGGCGATTACCAATTCGGCTCGACACGGAGCGGCCGAAAATATCTGGATTGTGCTGCGCTGAAATGGCGACCGCATTGAGCTGGATGTGCGCGACGATGGGCGCGGCAGCGGCGAAGTGCGCTTTGGTAACGGGCTATCGGGAATGCGCGAGCGCATTGAAGCACTCGGTGGCGCGTTGCAGCCGGAAGCCGCCGTCGGGCGGGGATTCGCACTGCATGCCTGGATTCCGGCGACATGAGCGTACGCATCGCGCTGGCTGACGATCAAGCGCTGGTGCGCAAGGGTCTGCGCGCCCTGCTCAACAGCATCGGCGGCATTGATATCGCGATCGAAGCGGACAGCGGCCGCACGCTGATCGATGCGCTCGCGACGGAACCGGTCGATGTCGTGGTCTCGGATATCCGCATGCCCGAACTCAGCGGTATCGACGCGCTGATCGCGCTGCGCGAACGCGGCGACAAGACACCGGTCATCTTGCTGACCACGTTCGACGACCATGAGCTCATGCTGGCCGCGGTCGACGCTGGCGCGCAGGGATTTCTGCTCAAGGATGCGTCTCCGGAAGACCTGCGCGATGCGATTCTGCGCGTCGCTGCCGGAGAGACATTGCTGCAACCGGTGTCGATCGACCCGGTGCGCGCCCGCCTGCGCTATGTCGAACCACGCAGCGCGAGCAGTGACCCACGGTTCAAAGTGGATTTGTCCGAACGTGAACTGGCTATTCTGCGCCTGATGGCCGGCGGTTATTCGAACAAGGAAATCGCGCGCAGCGTATTTCTGGCCGAGGGGACGGTTAAAAACTACGTCAGCGAGATTCTGGAGAAACTCGATACCCGTGACCGCACTCGAGCGGTGCTCAAGGCGATTACTCTGCGTCTGCTGTAGCGTTCAGGCTGAGCCAGCGACGCTGCCGCCGGACCATTTTCCGAATGCAGCCAGCCGCATCTATCGGCAGCGCCCGCAATCCCGCACAATGCCGGCCTGCCACTGGAGTCCGAGATGCCTGCACTCAGCGAAGACACAATCAATGCGCTGGACGATTTTCTGCACGATCGCTGCGCCGATAGCGATGGCCTGGTCAATGTCGAGATGCTCGATGGTTTCATGTGCGCACTGGCAGTCACGCCGGGCGGCATTCCCGATGACGAGTGGCTGGCCGAGGTCACCGGTGCCGGATTCAAGTTCAGTTCGCGCGACGAATCCGATCGAATACGTGATTTGTTGGCGGCCGTTCGCGCCGATGCCGAACGCCGCGTGCGCGTTGATGCCGATTCGCCCGAGGACGAAGACTATCCGCTGCTGGCATTGCCGCCGGGCCTGGACGATATGGACCCGCAGAACACCGAGGAGTTTTTGGGTCTGGCCTGGGCGATCGGCTTCTATCGCGCACTCGACCTGCGCCCCGATACCTGGGATCGGCTGATCGAAGAATTGGAAGACCTCGAAGAAGATCTCGACCAGATCGCCGAGTTGATGATGATCGGTGATACCGAAGAAAACTCACCGCCGATTACGCTCGAGCGACGTACCGAAATCATTTCCACTATTCCCGGATTTCTCAGCAGTTTTTACGCGGCGACGCGTGCCAACTGAAACGCAGCCGCCTCGGCGTACCTGATTAATCGCGCCCGGGCGCGCTTCTACCGTAGGAGCGCACCCGGGCGCGATGGGTTACGACTGCGGCAATGTCGGTCGCGGCCAGGTCCGCTCCTACGGGCCGTTCTGCTTGGATTCGGCGCGGAATTCGCTGAGTTCGCGCAACAGGGTTTCGATATTCAGTTCGTTCTTCAGGTTGACCTTGAAATCGGTGTCGGCGCGGGCGCGGTCTTTCAGCGATTGACGGTTCTGGCTCATCACGATCAGCGGACCTTGCAGCGCGATGAGCACCGCCAGCACCAGATTGAACAATGAGAACGGGTACGGATCGATCGGCGATTTCAGCATCGCCAGGGTATTGGCCACGCACCAGCCGGCGGTCAGCAAGATCAGGAACAGAATGAACATCCAGCTGCCGTTGAGCGCGGCCACGCTATCGGCGAGGCGGTCGCTCCACGACAGGTTCTTGTCGAATTCTTCATCGACGTTTTTGGCGGCACGTGCGGACAGCATGGTGTTGGTTTCGCGCAGGCGCTCGCTCAACGTACGCAAGATGGCCATTGCCGCGGCCGGGCGGCGCTCCAGATAATGCGCCAGCGTCGAACGTTGCAGCTCGAACAACACCGCGTCGGTGGTCGCCAGCGCGCTGGCGCTGCGCGGCTTCTCATCGAACAGAGCGAGCTCACCAAAATACTCGCCGCGGGCGATGTCCTTCAACGAGATGCGGCGCGACGCCTCGCCCGGCAAATGGATGTTCACGTCGCCACTATCGACGATGTACATGGCACTGCCGCTGTCGCCCTGGGCAAAGATCATCACACCGGCCTTGAACGTGCGCCGCTCCAGCGTCAACGACAGCGCGTGCAGATCCGTTTCGGCCAAGCTCTCGAACAGAGGAATCGAGCGCAGCAGTTTCATTGAATCCATCGGGGTTACTCCGCAGCCGTCGTTGGCATCCTAACCTAGCGCGATTGCCATTGATCAGACGTCGCACAACGCAGGAGTAGAGCGGCTACCGCTCACGAACTGGCGAAAGCCACCTGCGGTGGCCTGTCCAGCGGCGCTGTTGAAAAGTCCACCGCCTATTCCGGGCAGGGCGCTTCGGCATCCATCCAGGTCTTGAAGCTGGCGACGAACTGCGCGTGCGGCACCGATACCGGCGCGCGCTCGCCACCTGGATTCCAGCCCCAGAGAACAAGTTTGTCCTCCGTCACATGCTTGAGAAGCGCTGCGAGGTCGCGGTTGCCATTCTGCTTCGGATCTTTGAGCACTGCGCACAACGCCGGTGCGGCCAGACCCAGCCACGCCATCTTTTGATCGGGCGGCGGCAGTGCCCAATGCGGCGCGCCGGGCGGCGTATGCGGACCGTAGCTGGCGGGAGGATTGCTATCGCCATGGCAGGTGGCGCAGGGCAGGCCGGGCGCGCCCTTGCCGTGTGGTCCACGCTGCACATTCTGGGTATGCGCGACGCCGCTATCAAATTGCAATGGCGCGTCGCCGGGGATGTGGCAATTCACGCAGCGCGGATGCTGCAACACCTGCTGCACAGTCACGAACGCGGCAATTGCTGCGGCCTTCTGCTCTGCCGAGGGACCGCAACCGCTGAGCAGAAGCATCGGCGCACACGACAACAGGATGCGGAGTCGCATGAAGTTCTCCTTGATCAGGCGCCAGGGCGCAGCGGTAGTTCGCGCAGCCGCTGTCCGGTCAGTGCTGCAATGGCGTTGGCGACGGCGGGGGCAATCGGCGGAGTGCCAGGTTCGCCAACGCCGCTGGGGCGCTCGGTGCTGGGCACGATATGCGTTTCGACCAATGGCATCTCGTTGAGCCGAAGTACCCGGTAGTCGTGAAAATTGGATTGCTGCACGCGGCCGTCCTTGAAGCTGAGCGCGCTGTGCAGTGCGGCGCCCAGTCCAAACGCGATTCCGGATTCCATCTGCGCAACCACGCCATCGGGATTGACCGCGATGCCACAGTCAACCGCGCAGACCACGCGATGCACGCGTACCTTGCCGTGCTCGATCGACACCTCGGCAATCTGTGCGACAAAGCTGCCGAATGACTCGTGCACGGCAATACCACGCGCACGCCCGACCAGCGGTTTGCTGGTGTCCCAGCCAATTTTCTCCGCGGCGAGGTTGAGCACACCCAGGTGCCGCGGATGATCCTTCAGCAGCTGTCGGCGATATTCGAGCGGGCTCTTGCCGGCAGTCTGTGCCAACTCATCAATCAAGGTTTCCATGACGAAGGCGGTGTGCGTATGCCCAACCGATCGCCACCACAGAACCGGAATGCCGGTGCGCGGCGAATGCAGCTGCACGCGGTGGTTGGCCATCGCTTTGAGATAGGGTGAATCGGACACGCCTTCAACCGATGTTGCATCCACGCCGTCCTTCACCATCATCGGTTCGAACGGTGTGCCGGCCAAAATCGACTGGCCGACGATGATGTGATCCCAGGCCGAGGGCATCCCGGCAGCATCCAGCGCGACGCGGGCGCGATGCAGGTACATCGGTCGGTAATAGCCGCCACGGACATCGTCTTCGCGACTCCAAACGGTCTTGACTGGCGCCCCCGCGGCCTTGGCCACATGCACCGCTTCCGACACCCAGTCCGACACTGGTGTTGCGCGTCGCCCGAAGCCGCCACCCAGAAACGTGGTGTGGATGCTGACCTGTTCGGGCTTGAGGCCGGTGATCTGCACCGCAACCATTTGATCCATGGTCTGGAATTGCGTACCGGTCCAGATTTCGCAGGCGTCCGCGCTGATCTTGACCGTGCAGTTCAACGGCTCCATCGGCGCATGCGCGAGATACGGCACCAGGTACTCGACTTCGGTGATTTTGCCGGCCTCGCCGAGCACCTTGCCCACGTCGCCGGCGCTGACCACCGGCGTGCCGTCGCTGGCAGCGAGTGCGCGGAACTGTGTGCGCAGCGTCTGCGTGTCGAGTGCCGCGTTCGGCCCCAGATCCCATTCGACTTGCAATGCATCGCGGCCGAGCTTGGCTGCCCAGTAGTGATCGGCGACCACGGCGACGCCACTGGGCACCTGCAGCACTTGGCGCACACCTGGCACCAGCAGTGCTGCCTTGTCGTCCACCGTTTTGATGCTACCGCCAAATACCGGCGCGCGCATGACCACGGCAGTGAGCAGGCCATCGAAGCGCACATCCATACCGAACTGCGCGCGGCCGTTGATCTTCTCCGACGCATCCAGTCGCTTGCTGCCCTTGCCGATCAGTTTCCAGTCTTTCGCATCCTTCAGCGATACAGCGCCGGGCGCCTTGAGCTTGGCCGCGTCGTCGACCAGTTCGCCGTAACGCAGACTTTGCTCGCCAGCGATCACCTTGCCATTCTCGGTGCGGCAAGCCGCCAATGGCACACCCATGCGCGTCGCCGCCGCCTGCACCAACAGTGCGCGTGCCATCGCGCCGGCCTGCCGATAACGATCAAATTCAGAGGACGTGGTCGACGAGCCGCCGGTCATTTGCATACCGAACAATGCATGGGCATAGACCGGCGCTGCAGGCGCATGCTCGACGCGCACGCGGCTCCAGTCGGCGTCGAGCTCTTCTGCGATCAGCATGGGCAGTGCGGTCCAGATGCCCTGGCCCATTTCCGAATGCGCGAGCAGTACCGTCACCGTGTCGTCAGCGGCAATGCGCAGAAACGCATTCGGCACGAACGCCACTGCACCCGCCTGCGCACTCTGTGCAAAGGCAAATCGATTGGCCGCAGGCACGACGAAGGCGATCACCACTGCCCCACCGGCGAGCGCCGAGGTCTTCAGGAAATCGCGTCGCGAGGATCGTGTTTGTGCGCTCATGATCATCTCCGCAAATTGGACGATATTCGATTGTCTGGTTGCGGCGCGAGGCCGCTCCTGACGCAGCGAATCAAGACTTGGCGAGTTCAGCCGCTTTGTGCACGGCGGCGCGTACGCGTTGATAGGTGCCGCAGCGGCAGATGTTGCCACTCAATGCGGCGTCGATATCGGCATCGCTGGGATCCGGCTTGACGGCGAGCAACGCAGCAGCCGACATGATCTGTCCGGATTGGCAGTAGCCGCATTGCACGACGTCAAGCTCGGCCCAGGCACGCTGCACCGGGTGACTGCCATCGCTGGACAAGCCCTCGATCGTGGTGATCGCTTTGCCGTTCACTGCGCCGACCGGCGTAACGCAGGCGCGCAGAGGTATGCCATCCACATGCACGGTGCAGGCGCCGCACTGCGCGATGCCGCAGCCGAACTTGGTACCGGTCAGTCCGATCAGATCGCGCAGCACCCACAGCAGCGGCATGTCGCCAGTTGCAGTCACTTCATGCTCGGTACCGTTCACGCTCAATTTCATGGCATTACCTCGGGCTGGCGGCGCGCGTCGATTCTACTACCGTGATTGTGACCTTTGGTGATGAGTGTGCCATGGTGCGGCGAAGGCGTCCGATCACAGGTTGGAGCGACGCTGAGCGGTTTCTTCGATTGCATTGCGGCGCGCCGGCCCCAACAATCAGCTGCACTGAACCGCGGATGCTGCGTAGATGTCGGAATCCCTGTCCCAGCAACTCAGCGGTGCGCGCCCCGGCAGCGCACGCGGGGTACTTGACGCGGTGCTGCGCACAGTCCGCGACCGGGGATCTGCAGCGCTGGCCGTGGTACTGGAGACCGAAGGATCGACCTACGCCAAGGCGGGTGCGCTGGCCTACTTTGGCACCGTGCCGCGCCAGATCGGGTGGCTCAGCGGCGGCTGTCTCGAGCCCGAGATCGAACGGCGGGCGGCAGTCGTTGCGGCCAGCTCAGCGTTCGACGTAATGGACATCGACACGCGCGACGATGAAGACCTGTTCTCGGGTTCGGCGATTGGTTGCCGCGGCCGGCTGCGATTGCTGCTGCTGCCGATACAGCAGCTCCATTGCAGCGATGAACTGATCGAGGCATGGCGCAATGGCGCTGGCGCGTTGTGTATCGCTATGCAGGATGACGGGCTTGTGCACTGGCAGGTCGGCGCGATTTCGCAAAGCTGGCAGCTGCAGCGGGTGGAAACCGCAGGTCATCTGGTACCGGCAGCAGGACAGGTGCGGTTGGCGCGTCCCGCGTCATTGCTCATACTGGGCGCAGGGCCCGAAGCATCGGTGCTGCTGCCGCAACTGCGCATGCTGGGTTGGTTCTCCACTGTCGTGGAGCGCCGCGAACGTTGGCAGGACCATCTCGCCCTGGCCGATGTGGCGTTGCTCGAGTCGCCGCAGCGGGCGATCGAGCGCGCCCGTCCCGGCCAATTCAACGCAGCATTGGTGATGCATCATCATTTTGAATTGGACCGGCAGGCGCTGCACGATCTGGCTGCAACGGATATTCCGTTTATCGGATTGCTCGGGCCCATACGCCGGCGTGAAGACCTGTTCAAACTTTTGCCACCGGCGGTGATCGACGCGCTGGCGCCGCGCTTACACTCGCCGGTGGGTCTGGATCTTGGCGGTCTGGGAATTGAAAGCATCGCGCTTTCGATCGCTGCGCAGCTGCAGTCGCATCTGCATGCGCGCTGACTGTGCGCACTTCGCAATCGTATTGGCCGCAGGCGGAAGCCGACGACTGGGCCAGCCCAAGCAGCTGTTGCGCCGCGACGGCGAGACCCTGGTGCATCGTGCCGCCCGTCTCGCTGCGCAGACGCAGCCGATCCGTTTGTTGATCGTGGTCGGTGCCCACGAGGCCGAGGTACGCGAAGCACTCCAAGGTATCGACGCGGAGATTCTGTGCAATCCCAATTGGCGATCGGGCCTGGCCAGTAGTTTGTATGTCGCAGCACACGCGCTGCTCGATCACGATGCAGCGACCCTGGTGCTTGGCTGCGATCAGCCAGCACTGGAGAACGCACACTTGCACCAACTACTACGCGGATGTGCCACTAGCGATTCAGGCTGCGCGGCAACGCTGCATGGCGGTCGTCCCGGAATTCCCGCCGTGGTGTCGTCCGCGCTGTGGTTGAACGCTACTGCGCTCAGCGCAGATCGCGGATTGGGCGCTGCCTTGCGCGCTTTGCCGGCGGAAAGCATCGCTTTACTGGACGCGCCCGAGCTGTGCCGTGACATCGATGAGCCAGGCGATCTTGAATCAGCCATCGCAGCCGGATTGATTGATCGGCAATAGCAGCGCCACTCGGGACTGACCCAGCAATACTGGACACTGCCAACACATTCGAGCGCTCGGCACAAGATTGATCGAGCCCGTCCGCTGCCGGAGAATGCGCCACACCTCGACTTTTGTCGATTCTCAACACTGATTCAGGAGCCGCCCGCTTCATGCAAGTTATTGCGCATCGTAGTGCCCACCAAATCGCCCAGCAGATTGCCCAGGATATCGCCGCGAAGCAGGTGCAGGTCGAAGCGGCGATAGCGCTTCTTGACGAGGGCGCAACCGTGCCGTTCATCGCGCGCTATCGCAAGGAGGTCACCGGCGGTCTCGACGATACGCAGCTGCGCACATTGGAGGAAAGGCTGTCGTACCTGCGCGAGCTGGAAGACCGCCGTGCGGCGATCCTCGCCAGCATTGACGAGCAGGGCAAGATGACCGACGTGCTGCGCGACGAGATACTCGCTGCCGATACCAAGTCGCGGCTTGAGGATCTTTATCTTCCTTACAAGCCCAAGCGCCGCACCAAAGCGCAGATCGCGCGTGAAGCAGGACTGGAGCCGCTCGCCGATGCGCTGGTCGCTGATCCGACGCTGACGCCAACCACGGTTGCGGTCACTTACGTCAGCGCTGAAAAGGGCATTGCCGATGCCAAGGCCGCGCTTGATGGCGCGCGCCAGATTCTGATGGAACGATTCTCCGAGCAGCCCGCGCTGGTCGGGGCATTGCGTGACTGGCTTTGGGACAGCGGGTTGATTCGCGCCAAGCTGGTCGCCGGCAAGGAAAATGAAGGTGCCAAGTACCGCGACTATTTCGATCATTTCGAGACCATCAATGGCATTCCCTCGCACCGCATGCTGGCGTTGATGCGCGCGCGCAACGAGGGCGTACTCGATCTGGAATTGATCCCACGCGCCGGGTCGGTAAACACCCGTCAATCAGCCAGCGGGGCACCGCTGGACGAGATTGCCGCCGCCGGGCATGCATTGGCCGAAGGCAAGGTCGCCGTGCAATCAGGCATCACTGATCTGGGTCGCGCTGCGGATGCGTGGCTGCTGGAAACCTGCCGCCTGACCTGGCGCGTGAAGCTGCACTTGCACCTGACGCTGGACCTGTTCGGAAAAACTCGCGAAGCTGCCGAAGACGAGGCGATCCGCGTCTTCGGCGACAACCTCAAGGACTTGCTGCTGGCCGCACCGGCCGGCGCCAAAGTCGTGCTCGGCCTCGACCCCGGCCTGCGCAGCGGGGTGAAAACCGCCGCCGTCGATGCCACCGGCAAAGTGTTGACCACGGGCGTGATTTACCCACACGCGCCGAGCAACCGCTGGGACGAATCGATTGCTCAGCTGGCACAGGACTGCAAAAAATTCGGTGTGCAGCTGATCTCGATCGGCAATGGCACCGCCAGTCGCGAGACCGACAAATTGGTCGGCGAGCTGATGCGCAAGCACCCCGAGCTCAAGCTGGCCAAGGTGGTGGTGAGCGAGGCCGGTGCGTCGGTGTACTCGGCATCAGAGCTGGCGGCGAAAGAGTTTCCGCAGATGGACGTCACCCTGCGCGGCGCCGTGTCCATTGCGCGCCGCCTGCAGGATCCGCTGGCCGAACTGGTCAAGATCGATCCCAAGGCAATCGGTGTCGGCCAGTACCAGCACGATGTCAATCAGGTAAAGCTGGCGCGCAGCCTGGATGCGCGCGTCGAGGACTGCGTCAACGGCGTCGGAGTCGATCTGAACACTGCCTCGGGCGCGTTGTTGGCGCGGGTTGCCGGGTTGTCGGCCAGCGTCGCCGAAAACGTGATCAAGTTTCGCGATACGCACGGGGCGTTCAAGTCCAGACGCGCATTGCTCAAGGTGCCGCGGCTCGGCGATAAAGCGTTCGAGCAGGCCGCTGGATTCATGCGTATCCACGGCGGTGAGCAGCCACTGGACGCATCGGCCGTGCATCCCGAAGCCTATCCGGTAGTTGAGCGCATCGTCGCCAACACCGGTCGCGACATACGTGTGTTGATTGGTGATGCAGCGTTTATCCGCAAG
Organism: Lysobacterales bacterium; assembly: GCA_031389245.1. Lineage (GTDB taxonomy): Bacteria > Pseudomonadota > Gammaproteobacteria > Xanthomonadales > Ahniellaceae > 0-14-3-00-62-12. The sequence continues at coordinate 11,709 of JANMSL010000470.1, forward strand.
CTCAATCCGGCCGACTACACCGATGAAAAATTCGGCTTGCCGACGGTGCGGGATATTCTCAAGGAGCTGGAAAAACCTGGCCGCGACCCGCGTCCCGAGTTCGCCACCGCGAGCTTTGCCGACGGCATTGAAGACTTGAAGGACCTCAAGCCGGGCATGGTGCTCGAAGGGCGGGTCACCAATGTCGCCGCGTTCGGTGCCTTCGTCGATATCGGCGTGCACCAGGACGGACTGGTGCATGTATCGGCACTGTCGAGCAAATTCGTCAAGGACCCACGCGAAGTGGTGAAGGCCGGGGATATCGTCAAGGTCAAGGTGCTCGAGGTCGATCTGCTGCGCAAGCGCGCGGCACTGACCATGCGCCTGGATGATGCCATTGGCGATGCACGCACCGAGCGCGATACCGCGCCCGGACGTCGCGATGAACGCGGCGTCACCCAGCGTCGTGAGTTCGCCCCGAAACCGGCGCCGGGAAAAACATCCGCACCCATCGGCAACGCACTTGCCGATGCCTTCTCGCGCGCAAAAAAGTAGGAGCGCACCCGGGCGCGATTGCATACACCGTAATGCCTTGCGCTTGCGCCAGCGCTGCTACACCAATCGCGCCGGCGCCAAAAAGTAGGAGCGCACCCGGGCGCGATTGCATACGCCTTAACGCCGCGTGCATCCGCCTGCGCTGCTACACCAATCGAGCCGGATCGCCTGTTTCGAGTTGATGCAAAATGGCGCTGGCCTGGGTGCGGTTGCGCACGCCGAGCTTTTCGAAGATCGAGGTCAGGTGCGCTTTCACCGTGCGCTCCTGGATCGACAGAGCGTCCGCGATCTGCTTGTTGAGCTGACCTTCGGCGACCAGAACGAGTACACGCAACTGCTGTGGCGTAAGCGACGACAGTCGTTTGGCCAGCTCACGATCGGCATTGGAGCTTTGTCCGGCGGCGACCGCGGCGCGCAGTTCTTCGGGTACATACTCCTCGCAATTGAGCACTGCCCTGAGACCCGTCTTGATGGCGTTGAGATCAGCGCGCTTGGGGATGTAGCCGGCTGCGCCGTAGTTCAGTGCGCGACGAATAACCGCAGGGTCATCGTTGGCCGAGATCATCGCGAC
>JANMSL010000487.1:0-7361 GCA_031389245.1 Lysobacterales bacterium
GGTTACGTTTTTCATCCACAGCGACATTTCCCAGGCGTCGACCGCATAGCTCGCTGAGAGATTGAGCAGGCTGAAGCTGTCCAGTGTGTACTTGAACCTCGGACTGAGACTGAGCGCATTTTCGGTCTCGGACTGGTAGTAGACATCGCCACGAAAGGTCAGCAGGGCGTTGCCGAGCGCAATGCCGTAGCTGCCGGATGCGTTGAATCGATGCTCTGGCGCGCCAGGCAATGGCATGCCTTCGCGGCCATAGACGTAGGCGCCATCGGCCGCCACCGCATCGGCGTCGAGCTTCGCATCGGTATAGGTGTATCCGATTCCGTAGCTGAAGCCCGCACCAATGCTCCCGGCCAGTTCAAGCTCGATGCCGCGCGTGCTCGCCTTGTCTGCGTTCTGCACTGCAAAGAATCCCCAGTTGGTGGTGGCACTATTGACCTGCGGGTTGTTCCAATCGACGTAGAACAGGTCGGCGTTATAGGTGAGTGAGCCGGCACTGCCCTTGATGCCGATCTCGTGGTTCAACACGGAATCGGAATCGTAAGTGGTCCACGCCGAGTCTTCGGCAAACGGGCCAGTGGTCGGCGTGCCATTGGTGCCGCCGCGACGATAGCCCTCGGAGATCGTGGCATAGAGCTGATGGCTGGGCGAGAAAAACCAGGAAAGATTTCCCTTGAACAGCGAATCGGTTTCGCGCACATCACCGTGCGAGTTGGAGCTGGCAATGATCGAAGAGTACAAACCCGTCGTCTGTGCGACGTCGGTCACCGCCTCATCGCGAAATAAACGCAAGCCACCCGTGAACTGCAGGGTTTCGGTCGCGTACCAGGTCAATTCCCCGTAGACCGCGGACTCGGTGAACTGCTCGTCCTGACGATAGAGGTAGTCGCGATCGCTGACCACCGCCGACGCATATGCTGGATAAGCCGCATCCCACCATTGTTTGAATCCGCGCAGATAGCTGTCCTGCGTGGCATAGCGTTTCTGGTCCTGATAGTAGGCGCCGACCACATAGTCAAAGCCCTCTCCGCGGTTTGAAATAAGGCGCAGTTCCTGGGAAAAAGCGCGATCGCCATAGCTGCGCACGGCCGCAGCCATCGGCCGAGGATAGTTGTAGTAGAACGCGGCCAACCAGCCGTTCTGCGCATAGAAGCCGGTGTTCTCGCTGGTGATATCGCCTTCGTGATTGTAGTCGGAGCTACTCGACGTGAGCGTCGCGAAGCCAAGATCGATACTCGCCTCCAGGCTGGTCAAGTTCACGTGGCGCGCGGCCGGCTCCAGTTGCACCGATCCGACTTCAAGATCGCCGTAGGGATTGCCGAAACCATCGTTTCCGAGGCTGGTGCCACGACGACCACCGAAGCGATCCGCCTGCGCCATATAACTCAGCGTCAGATCAAAGGTCTCATTTGGCTGCCACAGCAGCGAGCCGCGACCGTAGGCCTGTTCGACGAAGTCGGCGTCCCGCTTGTTTTCGTAGCTGGCGGTCGTCGCCAGCACACCATCGGGTGCAACCGGAATGCCTTGGGCATCGAGCACATAAACATTGCGATAGTCGGTAGCGCCGGGATAGTCGTTGCTCGTGCCGTTGAAGCGCAGCGCCAGCGTGCTGGATAGCGGCAGGTTGTAACTCAATGAACCTGAAGAGCCAATGCTGCCGGATTCGCTGACGCTCGATCCGCTCAGGCTGACGCGGCCGCTGCGTGCTTCCAGATCGGGCTGGCGCAGGATGAAACGCACCGCACCACCAAGCGCACCAGAACCATAAAGTGTGCCCTGCGGTCCACGCAACACTTCCACACGATCGATATCGGAGAGCAGAAAATTGGCGAACAGAGGCGTCTTGTCCACGTAGGTCGCTACCGTCGATGTCGCCGCTACCGCGTAGTCACCAAGTGCAGAGCTGTCGACATTCAGGCCGCGGATACGAATACCGCTGACCACGCTGGAATTGCGCGCCCCGCGATCGACTACGCCGACGCCGGGAATGCTGCGCATCAGCTCGGCCGCATCCAGCACATTGTTCTGTTCGATGGCGTCGCCGGAAACCGCACTGATGTTGTAGGGCACCGCAAGAATATCCTGCTCACGACCCTGCGCCGTCACGGTGATCTTGTCGAGCTCGGTTGCCTCGTCATTTGCTTCCGCCACAGCGGCGCCTTGTGCCCCAACCTGAGATTGTGCCGCCAAGCCCGCGAGCACGGCCGCGGTAAGCAGGGTGCGGCGAAAGCGTGGCGCGGCGGAGATCGTATTTGGATGGCGATGCGTGCTCATGATCATGCCCCTTTGATTGGGATAGCCGAATTGGGTTCAGAAAACAACGGATTCATTCGCGCTGCGGTAGTTGCAGCGGTCCCAGCGCCGTAAGCGAGTCCGCAGGTGCACAGCCAGCGCCATAGGCCGGATAGACCACGCTGCTGTCACGAAAGCTCTTCAAGGTCTGGCCCAGGCCGTGCCAGCCGCGCTGTCGACAGCGGCGCAGGTAGGCGAAATCGATCTCAACGGCCATCACCTCGCGGCCACTGCCGGCTTGATGTATCACTTCTCCGCCGGGACCACAGATGGCCGATTTGCCGAAGCCGAGCTCGCCCGCAACATTGACGTCGACGAAGTAGCACTGGTTGGTGGCAGCGCTGGCGCGCACGATTGCAATCTCGACGTCACGATCGATGGTGTTGGTCATGGTCGGATGCAGGATCACCTCGGCGCCGAGACTGCATAAGGAGCGTGTGGTTTCTGGAAACCACATGTCGTAACAGATCGAGACTCCGAAGCGACCCACTTCGGGCACGTCGAACACCAAGGCTTCGTTGCCGGCGGCGACACCACGTTCATAAGGCGCAAACGGAAACATCTTGCGGTAGCGACCGATCACTTCGCCCTCAGGATTGATTACCGGCGTAGTGTTGAATACTGCTCCGTCGCGTTGCTCATACAGCGATCCGGGTAGCAGCCACAGGTCGTGGCGACGGGCGACCTCGCAGAAAAAACGCTCAGCCGCGCCGGGCAGACACTGCGCGAAGGCGGTATTGGCCCCAAAGCTGCACAACTCTCCGGCCACCACCATGCGTACCCACGGAAAGCGCTTGACTACCGAAGCGATCTCGCTGGCGATACGCTCGAGATTGTCGCCTGGCGTCAAAGCCAGTTGCACACCGGCGATGCCGAATCCACGTGTCACGTTTTTCTCTGGTGTGCCCAAGTCGCGTTCCCCTGCAGTGCGCAGTGCCAGCGACGTTAGCGATCAGCGCAGGGCATATTGAGTGCCAGTTGTTCGGCACCGATGGAGCCAGTTGCAATGACTTCCAGCGTGCCATCGATTTGCATCCAGGCGGGCAGTGAGCCGCGCGAGCTCCAGCAGAGTCGCGAACTTGGCAGCCTTTTCGACACATGCCGACGGCCCACGACGCGCGTTACTTCAAGTTCAAAGAGTTCCCTTTGATTTCGCCGTTGGACGCGCCGGTCGGATAATCACTGCGGTATCTGCCAGCAATCCGTCACTGCCGTACCAGCGCAGTTGATCGTTCTCGATCACCACTGCATAGCTGGCGACCTCGCCGTACGCCCACTGTGCCCATTGTCGATACCATCGATCGCCCTCGATCCACCAATGGCCGCGATCGCAGTCCTCGTTGGCGTAGCCAGCGGTACCTACCAGCTCGCCATTCTTGCGGATTTCCAGCGTGCATGGTTCGCCGTACACGGTGTTGTAGAGCAAAGTTGCACCGGACATCGCCTGACGCAAGGCGCGGCCGCTCAACGCAGCCGATGTCGCGTCTTCGATGCGTCGCGAGCCAGGCGCAAGCTGGCCGCGAACCAGTTGCGAAAGCATGTGCACGCCGGGGCGAATCTGGCCTTCCAGCAGGCTGGTTACGCCCATGCATATCGCTTCGCGGCCCGTACTCAGCCGCGAGGCTTCGAGTAGCACGCCATTGGCGGCGGCGCGCTGCACCAGTTCCCTGCAGTCGATGGTTGCCGGAACGCTGACCCAATATGCACTCGCTCCAGGCATGGTCTCGATGCTGACAAATTCGTGCAGATAGTGGTTCAGCGCGTCACGCAATGCACGCCGCCGACTTTCCAATACGCGGCCGACACGTGCCAGCGTCGCGGAGTAGTGCCCCAATCCGATGAAGTACGCCCAGGCGCGTTGTGAAATCGGAGAGGGTGCGGTGCCCTGGTTGCGCCGAAGCTGACGAAGTCGTTCGACGAACGCGGCATCGGCAACAATCACACCGGGCGGTTCGCCGCAGGCCACCACCGGTGCGGGACTGCCAACATAGACCACTCGGCGATCGCTATTGAGCGCATACAGTGCCGGCGCAAGTTGGTTACCCTGGCGCGTGCTGGGCAGCATATCCTGCTCCACCAGGATGCCATCCGCCGCCGCCACTGCGGCCAACAGCCGGCGTGGCCATGTCGAATCCGACTGCAGCGATCGACGCATGCTGGTCACCACGACCGCCGCGCTGGGCAGGCGTTCGCTCAGTGTCGGATCGAGCACCGAAACATCGGCCTGACGTTCGCGCAGGCGCCGTTGCAACTCAATGTCAAACGGTTCCTCCAACACCACCGGTACGCCACGGCGAACCAGGAGTTCGCACACCAGTTGCAACCCGTGGCGCGCCGACATCGCCATCAACAGCTCATCGGGGCCTGCATCAATGCCGCGCACCGGTAAAATCTTGCTGCGCATTTCCTCCAACAACATCGGGTCGTCGCCATCGCCGGTGCCGAGGTTCCAGCTCAGTGCCTCGTGCCGCGAACAGGCCAGGCGCATGGCTTCGCGCCATTCCGGCAGCGGCAACAACTCGGGGGTTACCCGACCATCCAGGAAGGGGTAAGGGTACTGGTGCCAGTTTTGTGGGCAACGAAAGCCGGTGTCCTCGACATTCGGTGGCAGCCCCGCCGTCAGTTTCGACGTTGGACTGTTGTTGCGTGAACTGGGGGCGATGCGCCCGCTGGACAGATCCGAGGCAACGAAGATTCCGCTGCGCGAACGACTGACCAAATGATTCTCTGCCAGCAACGCATCATAGGCCAGAGACACCGTATTGCGACAAACGCCAATGCGTTCGGCAAGCTTGCGCGAAGAGGGCAAGCGCCGACCCGGCCGAAGTACGCCGCGGTGAATCGCGTCGATGAGCTTTTGCCGCAACTGATGTTGAAGACCCAACGCGCTGGTTGTGTCCAGCACGATGTTGAGGTCATCGCGCGAGCGTGTTTCGCGCTTCATGCCGTTGCTCGCTTCATGGCGCCTGATGCAATGCCTGTTCCAGCAGCTGCAAGCCCTCTTGCAATATCGCGTCCGGGATGGTGAGTGGAAACAGTAGGCGAATCGCCTCGCCCTGACTGCCGCACCCGAGCAAAATCAGCCCCAGCGCGTGGGCGCGCTTGACCACGGCCTGGGCAGCGGCCGGATCCAGTTCATCGCCGTTGGCGACAGCCAGCAGATCGAACGCGATCATCGCGCCGACTGCGCGGATATGGCCTATTGGCCGCAAATCCTTTCGCGTCGAGAATTGGTGCAAGCGTGCGACCACACGCTGGCCGAGGTCGTTGGCGCGCTCCAATAATTTCTCATCGGCGATCACATCGAGTACGGCGAGTGCCGCGGCGCATGCCACCGGTGATCCGGCATAGGTGCCACCCAGACCGCCGGGCTCCACCGCGTCCATCAATGCTGCACGGCCAATTACCCCGGACAGCGGAAAGCCGCCGCCCAGCGATTTGGCTACAGTGATTAGGTCGGGCTCTACGCCTGAATGCTCGATGGCAAACATCCTGCCTGTGCGTGCGAATCCGGTTTGGATCTCGTCGGCGATGAGCACAATCCCATGCTGATCGCAGATTTCGCGCAGGCGCGAGAGCAGTGCCGACGGTGCCGGCAAGAATCCGCCTTCGCCCTGTACTGGTTCGATGATGATCGCAGCCACCGTATCGGCCGCTACATCGGACTTGAACAGACGCTCCAGGGTCTGCAGGCTGTCGGCAACGCTGATGCCCAAATGCGCTGCCGGGAACGGCAGGTGATAGACCTCGCCCGGCATCGGTCCGAAGCCGCGTTTGTACGGCGCGGTTTTTCCGGTCAACGCCATTGCCATAAAGGTGCGGCCATGAAAGCCGCCGGAGAATGCCACCACCGCAGAACGCCGGGTCGCCGCTCGCGCAATCTTGATCGCGTTCTCGACCGCCTCGGCGCCGGTGGTGAATAGAATCGATTTCACCGGCTGGGTGATCGGAGCAAGCGCATTCAGGCGTTCGGCGAGGACGACGTAGGGCTCGTACGCGGTGACCTGAAATGCGGTATGCGTATAGCGTTGCAACTGCGCCTGCACTGCCGCCATCACCCGCGGATGCCGATGCCCCACATTCAGCACTGCAATGCCAGCGCAGAAATCGATGAAGCGTTTCCCCTCCGCGTCCCAAAGTTCGGCATTGTCCGCCCGCTCCGCAAACACTTGCATCGCCGTCGCCACGCCACGCGGAACCGCCGCAGCGCGGCGTTGAAGCAAATCTGAATTGCTGCTCATGCCAAACTCCCAAATGGCGCCAGCGTGCGCCGGATGCGAAGTTGGTTATAGAGCCAGATAATTCGTACGTATAGTGCCAGATCGCCTGTGGCCAGATGGATTGCGCAGCGAGCAGGCGCGCGGCTTCCTCCGCGCGCAATAAACCAGGGGAAGCGAAAGTCAGTTGCAGTAGTCGCGGATGCGATCTGCTTCCACTGCTGCCGCGGTCCAGTCGGTGGTGCCGTCGTCCATGAAGGTGTAGTAGACGGTGTCGTTGGGCAGGAGCAATACCGAAATTCCGCCGAAACCGGACATGAAGGGAACGTAGCGAGCGGTGCTGCAGCCGATGGCTGTGCCAAGATTGCTGGCCCAGAAGCCGTTGTTGTAACGCAGGTAGGTGTAGGGCGAGGGCAGCGTTTTGCCGGGGTCGCCCGGGCTGCGCTGTAGCGCGGCATCGAGCATGGCGGAGTCAAGCAGCTGGCTGCCGCCGATCTGCCCATTTTGTTCATCCATGAAGCGCGCGATGCGGGCGATGTCGTCGTGGTGATAGAACAAGCCGTAGGCGGTGAAAGGCTGTGCGGTGGAGTCGTAGCTGCGGCGCGTGCTGTTGATCGTGCCGCTCAGATGCAAGCCGTTCCAGACGTCAGGGACAACAAGGTGGGTGTAGAAATCATCTGTACTGTGCCCCGGCTGACTGCGCAAGAAGGCGTTCATCGCGGTGCCCAGGACGTAGGTATCGGATGAGTGGTACACCCACGTGTTGCCCGGCGCGACTTTGTTCGTGTAGCCGGTGCACGCGGTGCTGATGCGGCTGGCGTGCGTAGTGCCGAGAAAGAAATTGGTCTGTGTGGT
>JANMSL010000493.1:0-3840 GCA_031389245.1 Lysobacterales bacterium
CCTGAAGCTCGACGCCAGCGGCACGAACATTACTTCGTCGATGCCGCTGGATGCCGGACACGCCCAGTTCGAGGCGCCGACCCGCGGCGTTATCGAAGGCGAGGCGTTTTACCTGATCGCCAATTCGCAAAAGCCGATGTACGACCGCTTCGGTCTGCTGATCGACAGCAAAAAACTTGAGGGCGTCGCGATCTGGAAGAGTAACCTGGCGTTCGCGCTCAACGCGGTCATTGCCAATACGCCCATTCCAGTCACCAAACGCCAATAGACTCCGGGGCCGCGTTAGTTGCGCCGTGCCTCTGCCCATTCCAGGCAGCGTCGACGCGTGATGGGTCCAAAGCGTAGTCGATCGAGCAGGTCCTGAAGCGCAGCCGGGTCGGCATTGCCGATCCGGTAACCGATGGGATCGGTGGGCACGGGTGCAAAGGTTGCGATGGTGCTGAGCTGGCGAAACAAGCGCGCATCTTCGCGCCCGCTTTTTAGTTTTTCCGCAACCTGCGCTGCTCCGCGCATACGCAGGAAGGCGACTTCATCGACGCGTTCGAGCAGCGCATCCAGTGAACCGAAATGCCCGATCAGGGTCGCTGCAGTCTTTGGGCCGATGCCATGGATGCCGGGAATATTATCGACACTGTCACCCATCAAGGCGAGGTAATCGGCGAATTGTTCCGGGCGCACGCCGTGCTTGCGCTTTACGCCTGCGGCATCAATACGCTCACGCCGCGACACGTCGAAAATTTCGTCGTGTTCGCCGACCAATTGCGAGAAGTCCTTGTCGCCGGTGACCATGACACCGCGAAAACCGTGTGCTCGCAGCGCATGCAATGCACTGCCGACGAGATCGTCGGCTTCAAACTCGCCATCCACCAGAACACACAGCCCCAGCGCGCGACACAGGCGTTGGCAGTAGTCGAACTGCGTGGCAAGGTCGGCTGGCGGTAGTTCGCGATTGGCCTTGTACGCCGGGTAGAGACGATTGCGAAACGAGGTGGTCAGTGACTCGTCGAAACACACCGCCATGTGTGACGGCTGCGCGTCGACGAGTAGACCCATCAATGTGTTGAGAAACCCAAACACTGCATGGACCGGTGCGTCATCCTGATCGCGAAACTCGGTCGCGACCGAATAGTAAGAGCGAAACACGTAAATACTGGCGTCGATCAAATGGATGCTGTTCATTTCGCCACTCTAGCGCCAGCACCGTGCGATCGCGAAGCTGCAGCATGCCCGCTACATCCGTCGCCCGGTTGGAATCGCCTGATGCGCAAGGCGTGCAAGTTCAGCGCGCAATCAACGCACGGCTCGCAGCCAGAATGTCGCTGAATACTCCGGCCGCGGTGACCGCCGGCCCTGCGCCTGGCCCACTGATACAGATGGGTATGGCGTCGTGGTACTCAGTGCGGATGCAGACCATATTTTCGCCGCCGGCGAGTCGGGCGAAGGCGCAGTCGGCGGCTTCGGCGCGTACGCCGATGCGGGCTTGGCCGGCCTGCTGCCATGAGGCGACGACGACCAGTCGCTGACCTGAGGCACGCGCCGAGTCTGCACGTTCGCGCCACGCGGCATCGCATGTTCCCGCCAGCAGGGCAGCCAGAGAGACGCCGTTCGGCAGCAGGGAGTCCACCCGGATCTGTTCGGACTCGAGTCGCTGCCCGGCTTCGCGGGCAAGGATGAGCAACTTGCGTCGCAGGTCGATGAAATCCAGGTCCTCGAGCGGATCGGGCTCGGTATAGCCCAGGCGTATTGCCTCTGCGACTGACTCGCTCAGTGCGACGCCCTGCTGCAGGCGCGCCAAAATGTAGGAGAGCGATCCGGACAGAACGCCTTCGATGCCTATGACGCGTTCGCCGCGCTGCTGCAGGCTGCGCAGTGTGCTGATCACCGGCAGTGCCGCGGCCACTGTGGTTTCATAGTGAATCGGCGCGCGGCCGCTCTGCGCGGCTTCACGCATCGACAACCAATGCTGGTATTGCCCAGCGTGCGCGCGCTTGTTGGGCGTCGCGATGGCAATGCCGGCGCGCAGCAGGTGCGGATACTCGGCAGCCCATTCCGCGCTGCCGGTAGCATCGATCAGCACGGTTGCACCGGGCAGCGTATGGATGCGTTCGAGTACCTGCAACGTGGGCAGTGGCGTGCTTTCCGACAGCCGCTGGTTGAGGCTCAGTGGCGCAATTCCTGCAGAGTCGAATAACGCGCCGCGGCGGTCGAAGGCGGCGGTGATCAACAGGTTTAGTCCAGTGCGCTTGAGCACGGCGTCATGCTCGCGCGCCAACTGGGCCCGCAATGCGCAAGCAACACGGCCACGTGCGCCGGCCAGCACCAGTGCAATGCGTTGTGACTGCAACTTGCCTTGTACGGGAATGGCCTGGGTCACGGGCTGTGGCGCTTGCCGTTGTGGACTGACCACGTTCATCGCTGATCTCCGCCAACGGTGCAGCCCGGTACTTGGGCAGCTGCCCGGCGATGCATCACAACGGCGCTTGAGGTTGGAACAATCTTCATCGCAGGCTCCAGGGCAAGATGGACCCGATCGCTGCGCCGTACACCAGAAACGAAAAACCCGCTTCGGTGTTGCCGTCGCGGGTTTCGGGGGTGACTGAAAGGATTCAGCTCAGAGGACACCTCGATCCACACGACAACGCCTGCGCATGGACATGCGCATGGTGGTAATGGAACGCGTGGATGGAGCGAGGCGGGTCATGGACTAATTAAACGAGCGTCGCGGTGACGCGTCAAGTGCAATCCACACCGGTGCTTATGATCATTCGGCATGTGCGCGCAATGCGCCTGCGCACCCGCCATTTCAAATGTTTTGCTGCATCTGCCTCGAGCGGCATGCCAGTACGACGCGCCCCGCGCGACACGTCCGATATCGAAACAGATTTTCCGCAAGCACCCCGCTAGACTGGCAGTGCGGAGTCGGCCAGGCGATCGCGGTGGGCGCAAGCGCATCGAGGAAAGTCCGGGCTCCATAGGGCAGAGTGCCAGATAACGTCTGGGCGGTGTGAGCTGACGGCAAGTGCAACAGAGAGTAAACCGCCGAACGACATCGCAAGGTGTGCGTGGTAAGGGTGAAACGGTGCGGTAAGAGCGCACCGCGTGCGGGGCTAACGCCGCATGGCACGGTAAACCCCACTCGGAGCAAGATCAAATAGGGGAACGATACGGCGGCCCGTCGTGTTCCCGGGTAGATTGCTTGAGGTCTGCGGCGACGCATGGCCCAGAGGAATGATCGTCACTGGTTTTCGGACCAGAACAGAACCCGGCTTATCGGCCGGCTCCGCACTATCGATTCAACGGTTGCCCACGCTGCAACCGTCTGCCTTGTGCATTTGTAGGTCCGCGCTGCGCGCGGACGCTTTTTCAGCGCGCACTGAACGCAATCAGCTTCGGTTGCATCTGATCACGTCGTCGCGCTTTCAGCAATTGCCGGTGATTTTGCTCCTACCACCCACAAATACAGAACCCGTTCCACGCCGCACTCGTCGACGAAGCGTTCGATGCGCGTCGGGCTCCAATCCTGTATCGGAAAGCTGAGCGAAACAATCCGGGTCCCCGGCAACAATTGCGCGCGCAGACGTGGTGCCATAAGTTGCATCGACCAGTGCACCAGGTAAAGGAATACCACGCTGGCACTGGATACTTCGCAGTGGGTTGCGTCCTGTACCGAAAAATCAACACGGTCGACAACGCCGGCGGCGGCTGCATTGCGTTGCGATTCCTCGATCCAGTAAGGCTCGATGTCGATGCCAGTGCCGCGAGCGCCACATTCCATGGCCGCGGCGATGACGACACGGCCATCACCGCAGCCGAGATCGAGCACATGGTCGCCCGCATCGA
>JANMSL010000522.1:0-5840 GCA_031389245.1 Lysobacterales bacterium
CGCCGTGGTCGCGGTCAATCCGCGTGGCAGCTCCGGCCGCGGCTTCGATTTCTCCAGGGCGATCTACGCTGACTGGGGCAACAAGGACGTGCAGGATGCACTGGCCGCTGTCGATCACGTCGTGGCCATGGGTATTGCCGATCCGGAGCGACTGGGCGTTGGCGGGTGGAGCTACGGCGCGATGCTCACCAATGCGGTGATCGCCAGCGACAGCCGGTTCAAGGCTGCAGTGAGCGGCGCCGGGGCATCCAACATGTACGCCGTATATGGCCACGACCAGTACATCCGCGAGTTGCAATTGGAGCTGGGCACGCCATGGCGAAATCGCGAAATGTACGACCGCGCCAGCTTTCCATTTCTGCATGCCGACCGCATCAAGACCCCGACCCTGTTCCAGTGCGCCGAACTGGATTTCAATGTGCCCTGTCTGGGCGCCGAGCAGATGTATCAAGCACTACGCTCACTGGATACGCCTACGCAGCTGGTGATCTATCCAGGCGAGAACCACGGGCTGAGCATCCCGAGCTATCTGCGCGATCGCCTCGAGCGCAACATCGCCTGGTATGACCGCTATCTCAAGACTGCAGCGCCTTGAGTCTGGGCAGGAGCGTTTTGCGAGCGGGCCCTGGCTGCGAGTTGAGATCACTGCGGCGGCTGGTGGCGGCGAAAGCGCTTGAGCAGACGGACCAGTTCCCGATGCGAAATCGCCTTCGCATAATGTCCGTCCTGCCCCTGCATGTCGCGCGCCGCGACCATGGCATTGACGATCGCTTCTTCGGTGGCCTGTGCAGTGGCAGCGAACAGCGCATCCAATTGATCGTTGCCGATAAACTCGACGCTCGCCTTCGCCGCTCCGCTCAGAGCCGCCATGTTGCCAGTGGAAAAGGCAACGAAAATATCGCCGGATCCGTTGCCGGCGTAGCTACCCATTCGCGCCAGGCCCATGCCGGCGCGTTTGGCGATGCGCTTCAGTTGATGCGGCAACAGCGGCGCGTCGGTAGCGACGACGACGATGATCGATCCGCTATCGGCGGCCGCAGGATCATCGACACTGTAAATCCGGTCATTGCGCAGGTGCTGTCCGATCGGAACTCCCGCAATGCGCAGGCTGTCGCGCAACCCGTAGTTGGCCTGCAACAGCACGCCGACGAGATAATCGCTGCCTGCGGCACGCACGCGCCGCGATGCACTACCGATGCCGCACTTGAACTCGTGGCAGATCATGCCGGTACCGCCACCGACATTGCCTTCTTCGACCGGGCCTGAACTCGCCAAGTCGAGTGCCCGCGCCGCGTGCTCGGGGCGGACGTGGAATCCGTTGATATCGTTGAGATGGCCATCCCAGGTTTCCGCCACAATCGGCAACGACCACCAATAGCCGCTCGCGTCGGCGCGGCCATCGGCCACCCGCCTGGCGATCACCGCATCGTGTACCACGCCGACACTGTGGGTATTGGTCAGCAGCACCGGTCCTTCCAGTTGGCCGGATTCATCCAGCCACGCGGTGCCGGTCATTTCGCCGTTTCCGTTCAACGCAAACCAAGCACCAAACACCGAGGCATTGCTGCTGTCCTTTCCGCGTGGGAGCAACGCGGTAACCCCGGTGCGTACCTTGCGACCATCGGCCAGATCGGTATTCAGCGTGACCTGTCCGACCGTGACACCAGCGACATCGGTGATCGCATTCAGTGGCCCGGCGATACCGTCAAACGGCACGCCAAGATCGCGTGCGCGCGGCTCAGCAGCGGACACGAGCGCGCCAACGCAGCACAATATGAAAGCACCTAGCAGTCGATACATGACAACTCCTGATTCGAGTCTGGTAGCGTCTGAGTTTATCGCTGGAGCGGATGGCAAAAAAATGCACATCACCGACCCCCCCATGGAACTGAATCGCGCGTCTGCCTTGCCGGCGCGTTTTTATGCGGGCGAGGCGACGCTGGCGATCGAACAGCGCGCAGTATTTGCGCGCAGCTGGCAACTGGTAGCGCGGCAGGAACAGCTTGTCGAACCCGGCGATCATGTCGTCGAACATGTGGCAAATATGCCGGTGCTGCTGGTGCGCGGACAGGATGCCGTGCTGCGCGCATTCCCCAATGTCTGCCGTCATCGTGCCGGACCATTGGCTTTGTGCAACGGCAAGGGCGCACGCGCCCTGCAATGCAAATACCACGGCTGGACTTATACCCTGGAAGGGCAGTTGCGCAGCGCACCGGAAATGCAGGACGCCCGCGATTTTGAAGTCGCCGACATTCGTCTGCCCCCTTTGCGCGTTCACGAGTGGCAAGGCCTGGTGTTCGTAGCATTGCGCGACGATGTTCCCGCCCTCGACGTGGTCTACGCTGGCATTGTTGAGCGCATTGCGCCAATCAACCTGGGGGCCATGCATTTTCTGCGTCGTGATGCCTACGAGGTCGGCTGCAACTGGAAAATATACATCGACAACTTTCTCGAGGGATATCATCTGCCGCACGTTCATCCCGGCTTGTCCAAGGTGCTGGATTACCGCGCCTACGACACAGAGTTGTTTCCCTGGCAAACGCTGCAGCACTCGCCATTGCGCAACAGCGAGGATATCTACGGCAGCGGCGATGCGTTCTACTATTTCGTCTACCCCAATGTGATGCTCAACATCATGCCGGGGCGGATGCAGACCAACCGGATTGTGCCCTTGGGCGCGGACCGTTGCCGTATCGAATTCGACTACTACTACGCACAGGATGAAAGGACGCAGGCGCGGATTGCCCGTGATCAGGATTTCAGCGACGAAATTCAACAAGAGGACATCGCCATTTGCGAGGCCGTACAAAAAGGCTTGGCGTCTGGCAGTTACCAGGCCGGCCGACTGTGCCCCAAGCGTGAGAGTGGCCTCTGGCATTTCCAGAATCAGTTGCGCGCAGCGTATGCCGACGCAGGAGCGGAAAAATGATGCTTACCATTCTGCACAAGCAATGCCTGATCGCCACTCTGTTGGTCAGTGGTGTCTGTGCGCTCGGCGCCAAACCGGGGCTGGTGATCCGCGCTGGTCGTCTGCTCGATGTCGAGTCGGGCGAGGTCCTCAAGGATCAGTCGGTGCGCATCAGTGATGGGAAAATAGTCGCGATCGCAGCGTGGAGCACTGCGCCTGTCGACGCTGTACTTCAACTGGATTGGTCCGCTTATACGGTGGTGCCGGGCCTGATGGATATGCACACGCATATTGCTGATGAGGGCCAGACTGCGGATCCGGCGACGCCCTTGCGCAGTAATCCGGCGCGGGATGCATTTATCGGCGCCAGAAACGCGCGTGACACCTTGCGCGCGGGATTCACTACGGTGCGTGACGTCGGCGTTTATCGCGGTTTTTCCGACGTTGCGTTGCGCGACGCCATCGCCGCGGGTCTGCTGCCCGGTCCGCGCATGTTTGTCGCCGGCGCCTACATCACCGTTCCACAAGGCGGCGGCGAGATCACTGGTCTGCCCAAGGGCATGGTGGTGCCAGCGGAATTCCGACGCGGTGTCGCCGCAACCGAGAGCGAAGTGCGCGAGCGGGTGAATCACCTGTTGGATAACGGCGCCGACTTCATCAAGGTCATTGCCACCGGCGCCGTGCTGACTGCGGGCACCGAACCGGGTCAGTCCGAATACAGCGAACCCGAGATACGTGCCGCGGTCGAGGAAGCTCGGCGTCGCGGGCGTTTTGTCACCGCGCACGCGCATGGCGCCGAAGGCATCAAGCGCGCAATCCGGGCGGGTGTACGTTCGATCGAACACGGCTCGTTGATGGACGACAAGGCCATTGCCATGATGAAGAAGCATGGCACCTGGCTGGTTGCTGATATCTACAACGGGGATTACATCGACCGCGTCGGCCGTCGTGATGGCTGGTCCGAGGAAATCCTGCGCAAAAACATCGAGACCACCGAGAAACAGCGCGAAGGTTTTCGCAAGGCGGTAAAGGCTGGCGTCAAAATCGCCTATGGCACCGACAGCGGCGTCTATCCGCATGGCGACAACGCGCGTCAGTTTGTCTACATGGTGCGGTATGGCATGACGCCGCTGCAGGCCATACGTTCGGCAACCGTTGAAGCAGCGCGTCTGCTCGGCAAGGAAGACGAACTGGGTTCGATCGCCGTCGGCAAGGCCGCGGATCTGGTCGCCGTTGCCTGCGACCCACTCCAAGATATCGAATGCCTGCGTCAAGTGAGTGCGGTGGTCAAGGCTGGCCAGAACATCTCACTAGATTGAATTGGCGCGCATGCTGATGACGCAGACCCGGCAAATTGGTTTCTGGACCTGCACCGCGCTGGTGGTTGGCAACACCATCGGCATGGGAATTTTCCTGTTGCCGGCTTCGCTGGCGCCATTCGGCTACAACGCTCTGATCGGCTGGACGATCACCGTGCTTGGATGCCTGGCGCTGGCACGCGTGTTTGCACGACTGGCGCGCGAGATGCCCGAAGCCGACGGACCCTACGGTTATATTCGTGGCACGCTCGGTGATTTGCCTGCCTATGTGGCGATCTGGTCGTACTGGGTATCGATGTGGATCACCAATGCCGCACTGGCCACCGGCGTGGTCGGTTATGTCACTGCGGTGTTTCCGCGGGCGGGCGCGCTGCAGCCCTCGCTGTTTGCACTGGGATTGATATGGGCGTTCGTGATCATCAATCTGTTTGGGCTGCGCAGCGGTGGTCGCGTGCAGATCGTCACCACCGCACTCAAGCTGTTGCCCATGGCGGCAGTGGCCTTGCTCGGCGCCTGGGTGTTGCTGAGTGCGCCTTCGAGCTACACGGCGCATCTGCCGGTCAGGGCGGTGAGCATCGGCGATGTGATGGCAGCGTCGACCATTGCCCTGTTCGCGATGCTCGGCTTCGAGTCGGCTACGGTGCCGGCAGCGAACGTCGACAATCCCGGCATCACTATTCCGCGCGCGACGATGATTGGAACTCTGTTGACCGCAGTGATCTACATCATCGTCTCGACTGTGCCCTTGTTGCTGATCCCGCAGCAAGAGCTGGCGCAGGCCAATGCGCCGTTCGCGTTGCTGATGGACCGGTTTGCCGGTGACGGTGCTGGTCGCTGGCTGGCATTGTTTGTCGTGATCAGCGGCCTTGGCGCATTGAACGGATGGACTTTGCTGGTCGGCCAGTTGACGCGATCGATGGCAGACAACGGGGTGTTGCCAAGCCTGTTTTCGCGCAGCAATCGCGGCGGTGCGCCGGTCACTGCATTGATCGTCACCGGACTGCTGGCCAGCGTCATGGTGCTGATGAGCTACAGCAGATCCCTGGTCGATGGGTTCACCTTCCTCACCAAAGTGGTGACCGCGGCCAACCTGCCTTTGTACCTGTGCTGTGCCCTGGCGCTGGCGGCGTTGTGGCGTCGCGGGGATCGCTCATTGCTGCGCGAACTGCTGATGATCTCGAGTATCGGCCTGATCTACGTGATATTCGCTTTCCTGGGCCTGGGTGCGGAACCCTTCTTGCTCGCGCTGTTGCTTGCGGCGGCTGGCTTGCCGCTGTATTTCCTGATGCGGCTGCGCGCTCACACGTAGGATGGGTTGCCGCCCATCCTGCGCGCCAAGGTAATGGTCGGCCTTCTAGTTCGCCTCAGGCGCTGCATCTACCGCGCCATCAAACTCGTTTTCCGGGCTGCAGCTGGTAGACGAAGCGTCCGGCTCAGGAGCCGCTTGCGCGGCGCTCTTCGCAGCAGTCTCGCTCGCCGTCTGTGCTGCCTCGGCCGCTTCCATCGCTGCCTCCGCTGCGTCGACCGAATCGCCGCTCAGCCATTGGCCTTGGTAATGCTGCATCTTGAAATCGTGGGTGAGATCGACACCAAATACGCGCGCCTCGGCGTGT
>JANMSL010000527.1:0-4888 GCA_031389245.1 Lysobacterales bacterium
CGAGGGATCGACCGTGGCCGCCCTACGTGCTGCTTGGATCGCGGCGTGCGCAGCGCGATCCGGTTGCTGGTCAGCAGCTCCTCGATGACATTGCGGACGACGCCGTTCAGTAAGTTGCTTCGCATCGAATTTCTCCTCCGGTTGGTGCTTCGACAAGGCTATCGATTGGCCTGAGCGAGCAGTTTTCACCGCGATGCGAGCAGTTTTCACCAGGGTGCGAAGCCCCGGCGCAGCATTCCGGGAAGGTCTCTCGCGGCGACTTGAAGCGATCTCTGTTGCACCGGGTGATGCCGCCGCTGGGCAACGGCTCAATCCAGCAAGTGCAGTGAATGACGCCGATGCGCATCCTGGCGAGAAAGTTTGGCAACCTGCGGAAAAGCCCGGGCGCTACGATCGGGCTAGCATCCTTGTCATCGCCTTGGAGGCAACCGATGCACTGCTGCAGAGTTCTGTGTGCGTTGCTGTTCGCTGGCGGCGTGCTCGCCGGTGAACGCGGCAGCCCGTTGGTGCAGGTCTATGACGCGCAGCAACTTGAGGCCGCACACGTCAGCACCGAGGTCCTGCAGTTGCCCGATGGCCGCATTATGGTCAGCAACCTCGGAGGGCTGCTGCGTTTTGACGGCGTGCAATGGCTCTACGTGCGCCATCCGCGGGAACTCGGTGGCATGGAATTTCTATCGCTTGGCCCGGGCGGAAGGATCTATTCAAGTTTCATCGGAGATATCGGCTATTTTCAGGACGATGCCACCGGCCAGCCGGTTTGGCATAGCTTGTTGGGGCGCGTCGATCTCGAGCCGCGCAGTTTCGGCAACGTAATTGCTGTGGATTACGACGCCAACCGCCATGGCGTGTGGTTCAGCACGTATGAGTATGTGTTGTTCATTCCGGACGATGGCAGCCCGACGCGGTCATTGCGCGTTGCATCAGGACTGATTTTCGCCGACTTGGTTGGTGCGGAGTATTGGGTGCAGGGCTCACGCGATTTCGCGCTCCATCGGGTAAATGCCGATGCGCAGTTGGAACTCGAGCCGATCCCCGGTGGTGCACACCTGCCACACGTCTGGAGCGTGGTCGCTGGTGACGGCGACTACAAAGTGGCAACCCAGTCCGGCCGCATTTTCAGCTATCGCGACGGGCGCATCGTGACCTGGGTCGACGATCTGCAGTCGCTATTTCAGGAAAGTAAGCTGCAAACGATGACGCGCCTGCGCGACGGCCGCTACGTCATCGGTTCAACGTTGCATGGTCTGATCATTCTTGATGCGGATGGGCATGTGCTTGATCGCTATGATGGCGATGACGGCATCCCGGTCAATCGAAAAACACGCAATCTTTTCGAGGACCGCGATGGCGGGCTTTGGCTGGCGCAGGATCGAACCATCGTTCGACTTGACTTGACGCGCGCTGTCACCGTCTATGACGAGTCCCGTGGACTGGCGTCTGCCAGTGATGCCAAGCGATGGCGTGGCGTGCTCTACGCGTCGAGCGGTGTTGGTCTGTTCCGGCTTCGCGCCGAGGCAGGTGCCGGCGGCGGTCGGTTCGAGCGCGTTCTACCCAGCATGAGCGGCGTGAGTTCGTTGGCGGTCGTTGACGATCAGACCATGGTGGTGAGTGATACGGGCCTGCACTCAGTATCGATGGACGAGCACGGCACCCTGGCAAGTAACAGGTTTGGCCCCCGGGGTGACGCGAGCGTGCTGGAAAAATCGCGCTTTGTGCCCGGTCGAGTCTGGGCCGCACATCGTGAAGGCGTGCTGCGCCTCGACCGAGGCGCAGCCGGCACGTTCACCACAACGCCGGTACCGTTGTTGTCGACGGCGATCTATCGCATCTCCGAACTGGACGCGAACACTCTGTGGGTGGCTGACCGAGTCGATGGTGTTTGGCGTGTCGACATTCACGGTGCGCGCGCGCCCAGGAAATATGGGATCGCGCAGGGCTTGCCAGAGGGAACGGTAAGAATTTATTCGGGGCATCACCAGAGCTGGTTTACCACCACGCAGGGCCTCAGGCACTACAACGCTGCCAGTGATCGCTTCGTGCCGCCATCGGGATTGGCCGGCTCGCTTCTGACTGACCGACTGTATTGTGCCTACGAAGACTTCGAGGGGAATCTCTGGGTACGCGGGGGCGCCATCATCAATGATGTGTTCTGGAACGAGCCTGGGGGTTGGCGGCAAGACGGCACTCTGCTGCACGCGGTCGATCCGCACCCGACCATTTTCAATTTTCTGCGCGAGGGCAACATCGTTTGGGCGATTCGCGCAAATGGACTGTTGCGATATGACCTGGGTCAGCGTCGGCCCTTGTCTGATCCGATCGCGCCCCTGCTTACCCAAGTACATGACGCACGCGCCAAGGCCAACGTCGCGTTCGAGGATTTGTCAGCGCTCGGCGCCACGGTGCGTGATTTGCGCTTCGCGTTTGCTGCACCCAGCATGCATCGACCCGATGCGATTACCTATCGTAGCCGCTTGCTCGGTTACGACGATTGGTCAGAGTGGGGCGGAAGCGATGCGACCCGGCGCGTATACACCAATCTGCCCGACGGGAGTTTTCAACTCGAAGTGGAAGCGCGCGATAGCCTTTTGCGCTTGGCGGTAATGGCGCCGCGGCTGGTCGCGGTGATCCCGCCGTGGTGGCGATCGTCGTATATGCGCGCAGCCTACATAGCGGGGGCGGTGCTTGCGCTGTGGCTGGCGGCCAGGTTGGGCTCGCGTCGGCGGCAAAATCAGCTGCTGGTGCGCCAACACGAATTGGAAGCCGTGGTGGAAACCCGCACATACCAGTTGACGCAGAGCAGCCAAGCACTACAACAGAAAAACATGGAGCTTGCCGAGCAGGCCGAGCGATTGACCGAAGTCGATCGCCTGAAGACGCGCTTCTTCGTCAACGTCGGGCACGAATTCCGCACGCCGCTGACTCTGGTCATGGGGCCCATCGACGACTTGCTGCGGGATGCACGCGAGCGATTCAGCACGCGCGCCCGCGAGCAACTGGAGATGGCTCATCGCAACGCGCGTCGTGTGTTGGACCTTATCGTTGAGCTGCTTGACGTCAATCGCTTCGAGTACGGCCAGATGCGATTGGCATTGGCGCGCACCGATCTACAGGTGCTCGCGCAGCGCGTGTTGAATGATCTTGCGCCCCTGCTCGAGCGCTATGGCCACCGCAGCACTTTGGCGGTCGCATCCGACGGTCAATTGCTGACCATGATCGACCCCACCCAGATCGAGCGTTGCTTGAGCAACTTGATCGGTAACGCAGCCAAATACATGGCACGCGGTGGCTTGATCGAGGTGCAACTGCGTCGTCTGGGTGCAGAAATCGAGCTGGCGGTGGTCGACCAAGGTCGCGGCATTGCCCCTGCAGCCTTGCCACACGTCTATGATCGTTTTTTCCAGGCGGAAGGCTCGGACAGTGCCAGCGGCTACGGCATTGGACTTGCGCTGGTGCGCGAGATCATCGAAGCGCATCGAGGTCGGGTGGGTGTCGAGAGTGTGCTGGGCGTGGGTAGCACGTTCGTAATGACGCTGCCGGGACTGGAAGCGAACGCCCAGGATGCGCCGGTGGCGCCAATCCCTCAGTCGCCGCTGGTGGGGCTGCCGATCAGGCACCCGTTGGAGCGCGACGAAGCGGAAGCATCCGCACGTCCATTGGTTCTCGTCGTCGACGATCACGATGATCTGCGTGCCCGTGCCCGCGGCTTGCTCGAAGATTGCTACGAGGTGATCGAGGCTGCGGACGGCCCCAGTGCCTGGAACGTTGCGCGTGATCGGCTGCCGGATCTAATGGTTTGCGATGTGATGATGCCGGGATTTGACGGCATCGAACTGACCAGGCGACTGCGCGCCGACGCCGAAACTGCTGCGATCGCCGTCCTGTTGCTTACCGCGAAAGTAGGCAGTGAGCATGCGGTGGCCGGACTGAATGCCGGCGCTGATGACTATCTCGCCAAGCCCTTCGATGCCAGCGAGCTATTGGCGCGTGTGGGCGCACTGTTGGCGCGCGCGCAACGACTGCGTCTGCGGCTTGTGCGCGAGCAACTGCCCTCAGCTGCGGCCCCGCTAGAAGAGACCGCGGACCAGCGTTGGCGCAGACGGCTCGATGAAGTCATCACGCAGCATCTGGACGACCCGGAATTCAGCGTCGAATTGATGGCCAAATTGATCCATGCCGATCGCTCGCAACTGTTTCGCAAATGCAAGGAGTTGCTCGCAATCAGTCCGAGCGAGTACTTGCGTGATGCGCGTCTCAAACGTGCGCATGCCTTGTTGGAAGGTGCAGCGGGTAGCGTTTCCGAGGTTGCGTACGCGTCTGGCTTTGATCGCCTTTCCAGTTTCACGCGGGCGTTCAAATCACGCTTCGGCCTGTTGCCCAGTCAAGTGGCGGCGGCGTGCAAGGCGGGCTGAAATGTTGCGACTGGTAAGCAATTCCGACGTTCGCATCGCGTCGTTGCTGCAACGGGTAACACTGTGCGGCATCGATCACGACCTGATGAGTTACATTGAGCGTCGCCTGCGTTCGCGTTGGCCCGAAGTTGTGGTGCTGCGCGTCGCATGCGCCGAAAACGCTGCCGCGCGCCCGACCAATCTCTGTATCTGTGGGACCGAACCGCTGACCTCGCCGCAGGTTCCAACGCTTTGGCTCGGCGACGTGGATCGCAATGCCGGTGTCTATCGCATGGGCGAGCAACTATGGAAGATAAACACGCCGATCAGCGGCGGGCGGTTGGTGCGCGCGCTGGAACAGATCATCGCTCGCATCTAGGGATGGTCTGAATAAGTCACCACTTCGTCTTCGCCACACGGCGTATTGCTTGCCAAACCCCAAAAAACCTGCGGCTTTTCGCCCCCTGACGCAGGGAGCCATGCAGGCCCCGAACTTG
>JANMSL010000660.1:0-31281 GCA_031389245.1 Lysobacterales bacterium
GGTAGTTCAGTCGGTTAGAATATCGGCCTGTCACGCCGAGGGTCGCGGGTTCGAGTCCCGTCCACTCCGCCATCTGACGCGAGGGCGCCCACGAGGCGCCCTTGTTTTTTTTGCCCCACGCCGGACGTGCCCGGCAAACCAGAAAGACAACGAGCCATGTTGCAGCAGATTCGTGACAAATCGAGTAGCAAGGTGTTCTACAGCCTGCTCATGCTGTTGGTGATTGGTGGATTGCTGTTCTTCGGAATTGGCGATTACAGTTTTGGCGGATCGCAGCCATTTGTGGCCAAGGTCGGCGACGAGATCATCAGCGAAGACGACTTTGCCAAGCGCATGCAAGAGCAGCAAAACCAGATGCGCCAGATGATGGGCGAATCCTACAGTCCGAAAATGTTTGATACGCCTCAATTCCGCCGTCAGGTGCTGGACCAGTTGATCGACGAAGAGTTGATAACCCAGGCCGGCACGGGTGCGGGCATGGCAGTTTCGGACAGCAAAGTGCGCGAGGAAATCGGCAAGATCGAGTCGTTCAAGCGCGACGGTAAATTCGACCAGGATTTGTATCGCGAAGTGCTGAAAAGTAATCGCATGAGCCCAACGCAGTTCGATGCGCGCCTGCGCCGTGACATTGCGGTTCGCGAGTTGCCCAGTCAAATTACCGCTACTGCGCTGGTCACGTCCAAGGAAGTCGATACGTTCATACGCTTGCGCGATCAGCTGCGCAGTTTTCGCTATCTGTCGCTCCCGCCAACGGTCATTGCGCCGGAAAGTATCAGTGATCAACAGATCAAGCAGTACTTCGACGCGCACTCGGTGGATTACGTGACGCCCGAGCAAGTCTCAGTCGAATACGTCGAGTTGAACGGAGCGTCGATTGCGCGCATTGAGGCGAACGAGTCGCAACTGCGCCAGCGATATCAGGAGCAGTCGCTCCGATTCGGTACCAATGAGCAACGCCTGGCTTCACACGTGCTCATCGAAGTGGCTGAATCTGCCGATGCTCAAGCGCAGAAAGTAGCGCAGGATAAGGCGGAGGCTATTGCCGCCGAGCTGACTTCTGGAAAGGACTTTGCGCTGGTAGCACAAGCTTCTTCCGAAGACATCGGGTCAAAGGAATCAGGCGGCGACTTGGGCTGGATCGAGAAGGGCAGCATGGAACCGGCCTTCGAGGAAGCGCTGTTCGCATTGGAGACGGGCAAGGTTTCGGCACCAGTTCGAACCACGCAGGGCTATCACATTATTGCCCTGCGCGAGATCCGACCCGCCGCGATCAAGTCGTTCGACGAAGTACGCGCAGAGCTGGAGTCCGAGTTCATCGAAGAACAGCGCGTGCAGCAATTTACCGAGCTCCAAGACAAACTTTTTGCCGCTGCAGACCACACCAGCGGAACGTTGGAGCCGCTGGCCAAGGCAATCAACGCGCAAGTGTTGACGTCCGAGCTGTTCACGCGCGAATTTGGCCCTGGCATTGCGGTTCATCCAGGTATACGAGAGGCGGCGTTTTCGCTGGAAGTGAAGGACGACGGATTGACCAGCGAGCCGATCGAATTGGGAAAGGAACATGTAGTGGTCATCCGGCTTGCGCAGCACAAGGCCTCACAACCCAGGTCACTGGAAGTCGCCAAGGACGAAGTGCGCGCATTGCTGGTCAGCGAGACGAGCAGCAAATCTGCCCGGGCCGCTGCGGACGCAGCGCTCAAGCGGCTGCTGGGTGGCGAGACATTGGACGCCATTGCGTCGGGACAGGGCGTCGTCGAGGCCAAAGACATTGGTCGCCAGGGCGCTACGCATGATGCTGCATTGGTGTCCGAAGTTTTCAAGATGGCAAGGCCCGCTGCGAGTGCAGTGACCAATGGCTTGGCGAAACTCAGCGAGAGCAATTATGCATTGGTGCAATTGCAATCAGTAGTTGATGGCGATGTCGCCAAGCTCGATGAAGCGGCTCGGACTGCGGCAAACGACCAAATTCGACAGGAACTTGCAGCTGCCGAGACCGAGGCGTTTCGCAAAGCATTGCGCGCACGTGTACCGGTGCTGATCGACGAAACCAAGATCTGATTGTGTCATTTCCGCAAGTAAAAACGGCGAGCCTTGGCTCGCCGTTTTTACTTGCGCACCCGTCTGAGAATCAGCACGCTCGACGTAGATCCGAATCAGATACCGGTCATGCCCAGTGTGCTGTAGCCCGCGTCAACGTAGGTGATTTCGCCAGTGATGCCAGCGGCCAGATCCGAACACAAGAAGGCGGCTGCGTTGCCGACATCTTCGATGGTGACACTGCGCCGCAAGGGTGCCGACTCTTCGACGTGTTCGAGCATTTTTCTGAAGTTGGCAATGCCTGCTGCGGCAAGTGTCTTGATGGGCCCGGCCGAGATCGCATTCACCCGCACACCTTCCGGCCCCAGGCTGCGCGCGAGATAGCGTACATTTGCTTCCAGGCTGGCCTTGGCCAGACCCATGACGTTGTAGTTGGCCAACGCGCGCACGGCACCCAGATAACTCAGTGTGATGATTGCTGAGTTGCGTCCGCGCATCAGTGGGCGCGCCGCTTTCGCCAGGCCGGCGAGACTGTAGCTGGAAATATCGTGCGCGATTGCGAAATTCTCTCGGGTGACCGCGTCTAGATAATCACCCTGTATCGCCTCGCGCGGCGCAAATCCGACCGAGTGAACCAAAATATCCAGCCGTCCCCAGCGCTCTTCAATTCCCTTCATCAGTGCCTCGATCTGCGCGTCTTCTGCAACATCACACGGCAGCACGATGTCGCTACCGCAATCCTTGGCCGCTTTCTCAACACGATCGCGCAGTCTTTCGTTCTGATAGCTGAAGGCCAACTCGGCACCCTGGCGATGCATCGCCTCCGAAATGCCGGTGGCGATCGATCGCTCACTGGCGACACCAACGATGAGCGCGCGTTTACCCTGCAGAAAACCCATTCCTGACTCCTTTGTCTTTAGTTAGCCGTCACTTTGGATGAAAACGGCTTGGGCCGCAATCGACGAAGTTTGCGTCGATTCAACAGTAGTGCCGGCGAGCGGCAATATCGAATGAAGGCTAGCGTAGTCGAGATCGCGCGAACGAGAAAGCGATGGCGGAAAGGCGCAGCGACCGGATTGGGCGATCGTTGGTTTCAGCACGCACGCGGAGTGGCATGGCGCTGCGCGATGCATCCAGCAGCTGGCTAACGCGGGCTGATTCGGATTCGCTGGCCAGGCTGCAGGACGCTACCGGTATGCAATCCATTCCAGCGCATGAGCTGCTTGATCGCCAACCGATAGCGATGTGCGATGTGCGAAAGCGTATCGCCCTTGCGGATGACGTGGACTTCCGCACTGAACGGCGCATCTGCGCCGGCTGCAGCGTGGCGCCGCTGCATGCCTGTCGGAAGCCACAATCGCATGTCGTCTCGACCGGGACTTGTTGCATTGACGGCCAGCACGAATTTCTGATCGTCGCGATACAGGTCCAGCAGTCGTTGGCGCTCCGCTTCGGACGCCACTCTAACCAAGCCCCAGCGACGCGATGTGTGGGCAGGTATTTCTCTGAGCATCGCACCGGCTGTAACACCATGCGCAGCAGGTAACAGAACACGCAGACCATCGATGTCTGGGGTGAACTCGCCGCGCAGAGCGGGATTCCATCGTCGCAGGACCGCCAGTTCAGTACCCGCGAGGTGGGCAAGAAATCCCGTTGCGATCGGAGCGTCAATGGGTAGCGCAATCAGTGAACTTTGCGCTTGAACCGTCGGAAGCGTCACGCCGTGTGCCACCGGATCGGAAAGAAGGCAGGTCAACGCCTCGAGTCTGGCCAAATGATGCAGTGTAATTTTACTCAGGCCGAGCGCGTCGGGAGACTCATGCTTGCCCTGGTGGTTACGCAAGGCCGACTTGACGCGGAACTCGCCGGCATTGAACGCCATATTCATCAGTTTCCAATTCCCATTAAATTCTTTCGCCAAATGAGCGAGCAAGTCGGCCGCGGCCTCGGTCGCACGCAGGTAGTCGAGCCGCCCATCGTAGTCCGACTGCATTGGCACACCCAGGCCGCGCGCGGTTTGCGGCATCAGCTGCCATATGCCTGCGGGACGATTACCAATGGCGACCGGTGCGTAATACTGGCTTTCGACCATGGGCAACATGGCAAATAGCGCTGGCAACGCGCGGCGCTCCAACTCAGCGCTGACCATTTCAATGAGTGGCATCGCGCGTTGCAGGTCCGCCTCTAGCGCACGCGCCTGTCGTGTGTACTGACCGATCCATCGCCGAGTACGTGCGTCAACTTTCTCGCAATTCAGCTGTTGCGCGGCATCGGCGAGGCGTTCCCAGGGGTTTGGCTGCGGCACGGCGGTCAACTCAGAGCCACGCTCAGTCGTCGAGCCTGGCACCGCGTGCGCGGATGCGTCAGCTATCGCGGTCGATCCTGGTTGGGGTTCGACTTCTGCTTCTGTCACGTCGGATTTTTCTGGAATTGTCGGCTTAGCCCGCGACGTCTTTGTCGCAGTGGTTGCGGTTGCTGCTGTACGTAGCGTTTTCGGTTCGATCGTCGCGCAACCAGCCAGCAATGCCAGCGTGCAGGTGAGACCTGCGCAGCTCCAGCGCCAGCACCATAAAGTTGGTCGGCTAGTGACGCACGACATAATCGTTTTTCAGTTCACGCAGGCGGGCGAACGTGGCTAGTCGATCGCGAATGGGATGTGCTGTTTTTTCCTGAAGACGGTTGCGCAGTCCCGGCTGGTCGCAACGCAGATACGGGTTGAAGGCCAGCTCATCGCCGATGGTCGTGGGTAGCGTGCGCTGATGGCGTTGGCGTAGCGCGCATACGCTTTGGTAACGTCGCAGTAATTGCTCGTTGTCGGGTTCCCACTCGAGCGCAAAGCGCGCATTGTCTCGAGTGTATTCGTGTGCGCAAAACACCTGAGTGCTGGGCGGCAGCGCTGACAAGGCATCCAGCGAGCGCAGCATTTGTTCGGCGCTGCCTTCAAACAGGCGGCCACAGCCGGCGCTGAACAGTGTGTCGCCGACGAAAGCGGACTCATGTCCGATGTAAGCCAGATGGCTGATTGTGTGTCCAGGCACGTGCACTGCCCTGAATTCGATGTGCGGGCGCGACAGCTCGACGCAATCTCCATCAGCGACTGGTTGCGTCACCATCGCGATGCGGGGGTCGTTCGGACCGATCACCGGGCAGGCGTGACGCGCCGCGAGGGCAGCTGCACCACCAATGTGGTCGGGGTGATGGTGAGTAATCAAAATGCCGCGCAAGCTCAGTCCCAATGCATCGAGTCGCGACTGAACAGCCTCGCCATCGCCGGGGTCGATCACGACGGCATCTCCGCTGGCGTCGTGCAGCAGCCATAGATAATTGTCTACGAATGCCGGTATCGCCAATACGGTCAGGTCGTCGGACAGGTATGTATGCTCGTTCATCGCAACTGTGACTTCTCTCTTGGGCCGAATTTGTATCACAATCGCACCACTGCCCCGCGACGACTTCTATGTCTGATACGCCCACGCCCGACACCGACCCGCAAATTGGAGCACCCGTTGCCCCATGGGCGCAAACTTTGTTACGCGCTGAGTGTCTGTGGATGCAGCCCCGTCTGCGCCAGCTCGCACGTGTCTTGTGGTTGAGCCCGATACCAGTCGCCGCAGGAGATCAATTCGGTGCCGATACCCTGAGTGTATTTGCTGCGGGCAGCGGGATGGAAGGCGACCTGCGTGCGGCGATTGCGCATTGGCCATTGCAGGACGATTGTCTGGACAGCGTGGTTGTGCAGCACGCGTTGGAAGTCGGATTGGAGCTGGATGCGCTGATCGCCGAAGCGATTCGCGTGCTCAAGCCGGAATGCTCGCTTTGGGTCCTTGCCAGCGGCGCCGCCAGCCTGTCCCGGTTCCGTCTTTCGAACGCGATGGGCGCCGGCATATTCTGGCCTTCGGCATTCCGACCGAGCGCGTTTCAGGCCCTGATGTCACGCTCTGGGTGTGTCGACGTCGAATGCACTTCGCTCGCATTCGATAGTCGGCTTGCCACGCTCGGCGCCATGGCCCATACCCTGCCTTGGTCATCAGTGGTGGTGGCGCACGCACGCAAGCGCCGCAGTGCCAATATTCTGCGGCCGCGGGCACTGCGTAGTTTTGCGACCGCGCGGCTTCCTGCGATGCCGGCATTGCCCGCGTCGCGAGTGGCCTTGGCAGCATGAGCGAACCGGCGCCGTGCGTTGAGGTATTCACCGACGGAGCCTGCTCCGGCAATCCCGGTCCGGGTGGTTGGGCTGCTTTGATGCGTTGTGGCGGGCATGAAAAGTGGTTGACCGGTGCCGAGCTCGCTACCACCAACAACCGCATGGAACTGACCGCGGCGATCCGAGCGTTGCAGGCGCTCAAGCGACGCTCGACGGTGCGCATCACGACCGATTCGCGCTACGTGCAGCAAGGTGCCAGCGAATGGTTGCCGGCGTGGAAAGCCAGAGGTTGGCGCAACGCAGCCCGCGAGCCGGTGGCGAATCAGGACCTCTGGCAGGAAATGGATCTGGCCCTGGCGCAACACGATGTGCAGTTAAAATGGGTGCGTGGCCACGAAGGCCACGTCGAAAACGAAGCCTGCGATCAACGCGCGCGTGCCGCCATCGTGCAATTGTTGTCGGCGCGAACCTGAGGCGTCGGCTACCCATGCGCCAAGTAGTGTTGGATACCGAGACCACCGGACTTGACCCCGCCCGCGGGCACCGCGTCGTAGAAATCGGCTGTATAGAATTGGTCGAGCGCCGCCGCACCGGACGCGAGTTCCAGCGTTACCTCAATCCTGAGCGCGCCATGGACTTCGGGGCGATTGAGGTCACCGGATTAACCGAAGAGTTTCTGCGCGACAAACCGTTGTTTCGGCAAATTGCAGAAGAATTTCTGGCTTTTGTCGACGGTGCTGAATTGATCATTCACAACGCGGCATTCGATGTCGGGTTCCTGAATGCGGAGCTGGCGCTCCTCGGCACCGGCTTTGCACGCCTCGAGCAACGGTGCTCGGTGCTCGATACTCTGGCTTTGGCGCGGGAAAAGTACCCGGGTCAGAAGAATTCGCTGGACGCTTTGTGCAAGCGGCTGCAAGTGGACAGCGCGCATCGTCGACTGCACGGCGCCCTGCTTGACGCCAACTTGCTGACTGAAGTCTATCTGGCACTGACCGCCGGGCAGGGCGACTTGGGGTTCGAAGTCGCTGACATGGTTCGCACGGTGAACAGCACCCCGAACCCAGTACGCATGTGGTCGTCGCTTCGTGTGGTGTACGCCGAAGATAACGACATCGAATGCCATCAACTGCGGTTACAGCAGGTCAACAAGGTGAGCAAGGGCAATTGCCTTTGGCTTTCCGCAGATCAATCATAGGCGCTTGTCGTTGGCGATCTGGTCGCGAATGATCAGGTTTTGACGCGCAATTGTGCTCCAGCATCGCTAGAGTGTGCCGGATTCGGGGCCAGCGCTGGTGGCGGCCATGGAATTGAGTGGCATAATCGGATTGTCGCCTTGAGGGAGTTAGCAAGATGCGCAAGTTGATTGCACTGGGGCTGCTGATTGCTGGCCAACTGAATGCACAGGGTGCAGCCGAGAAGATTGGTGCCCAGCTGCACGAAGGCGTTGCCAGTTGTGCCGCCAGCCAGTGCCATGGAGCGACCAAGGTCTCAGCCACGCAGGCAGTGCAAATGAACGAATTTGCGCTGTGGCAGGAGTTCGATCCTCATGCCAAGTCTTACGATGTTCTGCTGACGCCCGCATCCCAAGCCATTGCCAGCAAGCTGGGGCTGGGCAAGGCGCAAGAGGCAAAAGTCTGCCTCGACTGTCACACCGATAACGTCAGCGCAGATAAGCGCGGCGCCAGATTCCAGATTGACGACGGAGTCGGCTGCGAGGCCTGCCACGGTGGCGCCGAGAACTGGCTCGCCAGTCACACCAAAGCGACACATGCGCAGAACCTCGATGCAGGCCTCTATCCCACCGAAGATCCGGTTGCGCGCTCCGCCCTTTGTCTAAGCTGCCATACCGGCACGCGCGACCGCATGATCACGCATCGCATCATGGGTGCAGGGCATCCGCGGTTAAGCTTTGAACTCGATACGTTTACCTGGCTGCACCCACACTACCAATCCGACGCCGACTACGAAAAGCGCAAGGGTCGTTTCGACGGGTTACGTGATTGGGGCGTCGGCCAGGGAACGGCGGCGACAAATTCATTGGACATCCTGCTGGACGAACAAGCGGGGTGGCACGGAATATTTCCCGAACTGGTGCTTTTTGACTGCCATGCCTGCCATCGTTCCATGACCGGAGGTCAGTGGGGCCCGCGCCAGGGCACCGGACTGGGGCCGGGCGTAGTGCGCTTGAATGATGCCAATCTGGTGATGTTTAGACATGTGCTTGCGGCGGTGGACAGCGCGGGGGCGCAAACCGTCTTCGAACAAACGCGTCGACTGCACCTGGCCACAACCGAAGGTCGCGAGCAGACGTTTGCCGCAGCGCGCAAGCTTCGAGCGGGCATAGGCGCGCTCAACGGGAAAGTAGCGGGTTTTGAATTTGCACCGCAAACGCTTGGCGTGATTCTGGGCAGCATGATTCGCGACGCCGAACGTGGGGAATTTCGAGATTTTGTTGCGGCGGAGCAATGCGCCATGGGCGTGCAGAGCGTGGTGGTCGCGTTTGAAAACGGTGGGCTTCTCGACGAAGCTGCGACGAATGTATTGCGCTCACGTGTCGATGCACTTTACGCAACGGTCGAACATGACGAACGCTATTCAATGGACCGTTTCGTCGTGGCGCTGAAAGCGGTGCGCGCGGCGGCTCCGTGATCGCGCAAGCATTCGTGACCACGCAAGCATCCGTGATCGCGGGAACAATCGGCTGGCAAACGCCGAGCGCTCATGCGGTGAGCTCAAATGCGCTTATCGTGCAGGCCTCGGGTGGCATTGCACTCGCATCAAGTTTTGCTATTGTGTTGAATTGCCTGCCGGCGTCACGCGGGTTGGAATTTCGCATTGCATGAATACAGTCGTTACTGAATCCGTCGAAATACCCGGTTACCGGATCGAAAAAGCGATCGGTGTTGGCGGGATGGCTTCCGTGTATCTTGCATTGCAGGAATCTCTGGATCGGGAAGTTGCGCTGAAGGTCATGGCGTCGTCGCTCGCCGACAATGCCGAGTTCGCCGACCGATTTCTCAAGGAAGGCCGGTTGGCTGCGAAACTCAGTCATCCCAACCTGGTTACGGTTTACGACATTGGTCAATACGGCCAGGTGTATTACCTGACGCAGGAGTACATTCCGGGCGGAACGCTGCGCGAAAAGATGAATGCCGGCATGACCGTGCCAGAAATCCTGGACGTGGTTCGCGACATCGCACAAGGACTGGCTTACGCACACGAGAAGGGCGTGGTGCATCGTGACGTGAAACCGGGCAACGTGCTGTTTCGCGCCAATGGTACGGCGGTTTTGGCGGACTTCGGCATCGCCAAAGCCATGGACTCGAAAACCATGTCGACGCAAGCCGGAAACTCGATCGGCACACCGCATTACATGAGTCCGGAACAGGCGCGGGCGGAGAAGGTGGACGGTCGCTCGGACCTCTACAGCCTTGGCGCGATGCTGTTCGAGATGCTCGCTGGGGCACCGCCGTACGATGCGACCGATCCCTTCAGCATCGCCTTGATGCACGTCACTCATCCGGTGCCGCAACTACCGCCGCACGTGATGTGGTTGCAACCGTTGATCGACAAATTGATGGCGAAGTTGCCAGAGCGCCGTTTCGCCACCGGTGACGAAATGATTGCCGGATGCGACAAGTTGTTCGCTGTCGCGCCGGAGGCACAGGTATTGCGTGACGCGCATATGACGCGAAAGCGAGCCGTGCCAAGGCCCATGGCGTCGCAGCAGACAGAAATGATGGCGGGCGACACGGTAAAGACACCCAGGCGCGTTCCATCAGCCAAGGCGGCGGTGGCATATCAGCCAGCAGGGACTGCACGAACCTTCAGCAAACCCCTTCTCGCAACCTTGGGCGCCGCCGCCGTCATCGGCGTGGTGATCGTTGCGTGGTTGGCATTGCGATCCGATCCGCAAGTCACAAAGCTGCCCGCCAAAGAAACTGTGGCCGATGTGGCCGAAATGCCAGTTGATGATTCGCCCGTCGACGACAACAACGCAGTCGTCGATCTCGGTAGCGAAGCCAGCACAGACGACGCCACCACGCCTCCGCTTTTGATGCAGGGCGACGTGGGTACCTTGCTCGCCAAAGCTCGGCAGTATGTCGAAACTGGGCTGACCGACCGCGGTCGACGCCTGACCTCGCCACCGGGCGACAATGCATTGGATATCTACAAGACAGTCTTGCAGCAAGACCCCGGCAATGTTGACGCCATCAATGGATTGAGGCGGGTCGCCGATTATTTTGAAGCCAAAGCCTTGAGTTCGCTCGATCGCGGCATCCTGTTTGGGTGCTCGCTGCTTGCCGAGCAGGGACTGAGGGCCGAACCAAATCGTCAGTCCTTACTCGATCTGCGCGACAAGGAATGCAAGTCTCCTCCGTAATCGGGTGATTCAGGCACTGGGCAGCCCACGCGTTGGTCCTCAGCACCGACACCGGTTACCCACCAGCAATCACCACAGGGTGACCCGACGCGCGACTACCGGCTTAGATAACGACTCGAGATCTCCTCTCGAGATTACTTCTCGAGATTACTTCTTGCGCAGCAGAATCACGGTGACGTTGTCCGAGCCGCCGCCATCGAGCGCTGCCAGAATCAGATGGTCGACGCATTCCTGTGCCGACAGGTCAGATCGCGCCAGAATTTCGGCGATCATTTCGTCGTCGACTTCTTCAGTCAGGCCATCGCTGCACAGTAGAACCTGAGTGCCGGGCGAAAGTTTCCCAGCAACAGTCTCGACTCGAAGGCTTTGCGGATCGGTGACGCCTAGCGCCTGGGTGACCACATTGCGGTGCGGGTGGGTCTTGGCCTGTTCGGGCGTGATCGCCTTTTGATTGATCAACTCGCGCACATAGGAGTGATCTTCAGAGATCTGTTTGAACTGACCATTTTGCACCGCATAAGCGCGGCTGTCGCCCACCCATGCAACCTCAAACTCTTCGCCGGTGACGTGGATCGCGGCGATCGTAGTGCCCATTGGCAGGGCCTGCGGTCTGCGCGTCGAGTGCTTGATGATTTCCTCATCAGCAGTCTGGATGGCATTCACCAAGGTGCCGCCGCTTTGCATTTCGCGCACCAGCGTATCCCGGGCGAGCGCACTGGCAACTTCACCATTCTCGTGTCCGCCCATGCCGTCGGCAACCAACCAGAGCCCCAGTTCGCTGTCAGCGTAGTACGTGTCTTCGTTGTGTTCACGACGCAGACCAACGTGGGTGGAATGTCCAAACTCGATCATGGTTTTTTCCGGACTCGCCTGTTCTTGATTATCGCGTACTTGATTACCGTGTACTTGATTATCGCCTGTTACATCGCCCATTAGCCATGCCCGAATCAGAACTCGATACGAATGCCGATCGCCAGACTGCTCTGTGACGTTCGGTCTTTGCCTGCGACATGCTCGTAGTAGACGTATCCGGAACGGCCATTGGCGAAGACGCCGGATAGACCCAGTCCAATGTTGAGGAAATCCGTATCGATCTCTCCGCCATCTATGATGATGGAGGTATTGGTCGGATCAAACGCAAAACGGGTAACCAGACCATCGGCGTCGTCCTTGAGTTCTTTGACATACTCGATTTGCAGGCTGGGCACCAAGACGCCCCAAGACGTGCTGACCGTATAGCTCAGCTTCCCGCCCAACACAGCCTGCA
This sequence comes from Lysobacterales bacterium, assembly GCA_031389245.1. Classification (GTDB taxonomy): domain Bacteria; phylum Pseudomonadota; class Gammaproteobacteria; order Xanthomonadales; family Ahniellaceae; genus 0-14-3-00-62-12. The sequence continues at coordinate 11,836 of JANMSL010000660.1, forward strand.
CCGAAGTCAGCTCACGATCTTCAACGGCGAGCGCCAGCCCCGAACCTGGGCCAGTCGGATTCGACATGCGTTCAATGTAACCATCGAAGTCGAGCCGCGTGTAAGTTCCGCGGATGTAGGGCCCGAAGCTCAGCGCACCACGATTGAAATCGCGACCCACTGACAGGGCGAATGACTGCTGATCGCTGTCCGGCGAGCCGCTTGCGACCTGGTCGATCGTGGTCGAGCCGCCAGCAACGCCGGGAATCGTATAGTTGATTCGGCGCGTAACATCTGTGCGGTTGCGTCCCAGCGTTAGCACCCCATCGGCGTAGTAGCTGTCGCCTTTGAACCAGGTCGCATAGGCCGAAAGACTCGTACCCTTGCTGTCCAGTCCGCCGAGATTTTGTTTCAGCTGGCTGTCGTTGCTGTTGAATCCCAGTGCGGCACCGAGAATGACCGAGTTGGTCAGGCGGTAGTCGACGCCCGCGGTGACACCATAGTTATCGAAATCGCCGCCAGGATCTGTGTCGCTGGTGTCGCGACTGCCTCTTCCAATGGTCCCGGTTGCAAAGAACCCCCAACGCCCGAAGGTCTCGGAAGTTGGAGCAGTCGCTTCGTCCGCGGCACCGAGCAGTACGCTCGACGGCAGGAAGCTGAAGGGCAAACGTCCAGTCGGAGTCATGATCGCCAGACCGCCGAGGCTGCCACCGCTGGAACCTGATCGAAGTGCAGCGAAGCGACCCTTGAGATTTTCAAACTGGGCGGAGGCGCTGGCGAGCGCGGCGTTGTTCTGCGCGCTCGACTCATCGGCGAGCATCTGGTCGAGTGCACCGACTACATCCCCGGTGTTCTGGTTGGCATTGACTACCAGCTCAGAGCAGCGCTGCAACAAGTCTTGCTGAGCAGGGCTCAGGCCTGTACTTCGCGCCAGTCGCGGACAGGCGATGTCGATTGCACGCGCGACGCCATTTCTACGGCCGCCGAGTTCGGGCAGATTGGCAATCCCGTTGCCGAGATTGAAAACGACAGGCGCAATGCCACTCAGCGCTGGCAGGCTGGCCGTGACTGTGTAGTCGCCGGGCAGCGTGACGCTGGCGGTCGTCGCGGCGCGACCATCCGGGCCGGTGACTACTTCACCCGGATCGACGGACAGGCCGTCCGAAGGAGTGAAGCGCACGGTAAATCCACTCAGGCCGACACCGGCAGCGGAACGCAGCCGGACGATCAATGGCGCGCCAGGACGGCGCGGCACCAGCCGCTGGTTGTTGCCCGAGACGATCTCAAGCACGCTGTTGGACGGAATCGTCGCATTGGCGGTGAATACAACTTCTCCGACGTCGGCGATCGTGGCCTTTATTTGCTGCGCTCCGAGCGTCGCGCCCAGTCGCAAAGTGTTGCTCGCCTGTCCGTTGGTGTCGGTGAGCGAGGTAGCTGTGCCGAGCTGGCCGCCTCCAGAGAGCACCGTCCAGGTGACGACCAACCCCTGCAGTCCCTTCGCTCGCAACGCGCTGGGTGGGCGCGAAATCACGATGACCAGTGGATTGGCCAGGCTGGCCCCGGCGGCCGCAGTCTGGTTGTTGCCGCTGGCGATTGCGATCAGCGGTACAAACGTGGTTGCAACGCCGATCGCAGATATGCGGTTGCCGAAGGCGCGCGCAGTGACTTGCACCGACCCTGCCGCCGCACCGTAACGAAGCCCAACGCTGACCCGACCATCGCTGCCGGTTACCGCGCTGCTTGCCGTCAGCGTACCGTCCGTAGTAGCGAATTGGATGGTTTGGCCGGGAAGCACGGAACCGTTGGCTTGCTTCAGTTCGAAGACGAACACCTGATCGGCGTTGCTGCCGATCGCTCCGCCCTGGCCCGATCCGGAGATTGCGATGAGCGTTGCATCCGCCGCGCTTAGGGTGAAATCAACACTGGGACGGGCCGGGTCACCCGCGACGCTCGCGGTTGCCCTGACCCGAATGCTGCCCGTGGTCGAACCGACCACAAGTGTGTTCTCTGCCTCGCCCTGCGCGTTGGTATTGTTCTGACTGAGCGACAGACTGGCATCACCACTGATGACCGACCAATCGATCACGCCGTTTGCGACTGAGCTGCCACCATTGGTCAAACGCACGCGCAAGGGATTGGACGCCAGCCCGGTGGTGGCGGTCTGCGCATCGCCACTGACCTTGATCAGCGCCAGAGTGCTGGACGGCGGAACACCGGTCTCGGTGAATACTGCCGGCAACATGCCCGGGTAACTGACCTGGACGCGAGCTTCGCCCGGTTGGGCGCCCAGGCGCAGATTGACCTCAGCACTCAGGCCAGGCCCCGCAGGTGGTGCCGAGAACGTGCCTGTTCCGGTTTCGACAAATGTCGCGCCGCCACTGATTACCTCGAACAGGATGACCCCGTTCGGCGCGTTGGCCCTCGCGGTGGGCGTAATCCCGGCCACCAGCGGTTGCGGCAAAGTGGTGTTGATCGGGCCTTGCTGGGCATCGCCGGAAACTTTTGTCACCGTTTCGATTTCCGCCTGCTCGACGGACAACGTGTACAAGACCGGGCTGTATCCGGGCGACGTCGCCTGCACGACCGACTCGCCGACTGAAGACCCGGCAAAAACCGGGACACTGGCACTGATCGGGCCAGTCCCAGTGAGCACCGTCTTGGTTGTGACCGGTACGTTTTGCGCGCCTAGAAAATAGGCGCTGCCGCTGAGGACCGTGAAATCGACTGGAACTCCGCTGGCCGGAGTCGCCCCTGACAATGCTTCCACCACGAGTGGTTGCGAGAACTGTGACTCGGGTCGTGCGCTTTGACCATCACCCGAAACGATAGAAAGAAGCTGTGATCCAGCAGGTGTCGCAACAAGTCCCCAGGTGGCAGTGGTCAGCGGCGTGGGTGGCAATGCGGTAAGCGAAAAAGTGCCAGGCGCGCCGGACATCACCTGAATCGCGGAGCGACCCGTGCCATCGGTCGGAACGGTGAGCATGGTGCCGCTCGGGGTGCTGCCGCTCAACAGTTGCGCGCCAGTCGAACCCGAGAGCTGGAATGAGACATTGGCGCCGGTGATCGCCATGCCGCCGCTATCGAGCAAGACCACCGAAAACGTTTCGGCGAACGGCTGATTTTGTGGTGTTGTGTAGTTGACGCCGGTCGGAGGGTTCGGCGTTACCGTTGATGCACCGGCCGGCGTGACCTGCATACCGGTGTACATGCCCACGGCGTTCATCGCGTTGGCTTGGGCAGTGACATTGGTCGCGGTTGCTACGCCCGCATTCGCAATCAGATCGACATAGGCATGGCCGGTGGCGTCGGAGAACACTGTGATGCCGGTGGCGTTGTTGTTGAAGCGAGCGGGACCGCTGGTAATCGTAAACGTCACCTTGGCGTTCGCTACCAGTGTGGGCAAACCACTGCCCTGGGAAATAAACGCACCCAATTGGCTTGGAAAGGTGGTGCCGGTGACTGCACTCTGGCTACTGCCCTGAAAGGCATTGACCGTTGGCGCAACCGGCGCAGCCACGGTGAGATTGAACGTGGCGTCGGCAAGGCCACAGGTCGGCGTGGTGGCACGAAGCGTATACAGGCCACCGGCATCTGGCTCGGCGACGACATCAACGCTGCTGCTGAAGGTAAACGGGGTAGCGCTCCAGAACACGTTCTCGCTGAAAGTCGTGGTTCCTGATTGCAGGAAGTGGAGCGTACCGAGCGGTGGTGAAACTGCCATCACATTCCAGGTAACTGGAACCGGATCGGGCATCGGCGACGTCGCGCCATTTTTACCCGTCACCAGCGGCATCGCGAACCGGGTACCGGCGAGCGCCGTCTGGTTCGAGCCGGAAAGCACATCCATCGGACAGACAATCTGCGCTTGTCCGGGTAGCGCCGAGACCGACAAAGCCAGACCAACAAGCCAGATGATCAGTGCTGCCGGCCGTTTCGACCCAATGGTATCGATCTCGCGGCGGACGGTTAATGCGGCCATAGCATCCTCGCTTGTGTGTCGGACTATACTATCAGCGTACTACAGCGCCGCGCGCTGGTGTAGTCGCGGCGGCTTGGTCCCTGAGATGCACCAGTACCCACGGAGGTTAGGCCATGCGTTTCGCGCTGTCTGCGTTCCCCCTTCTTCGGCGCACTTCGTTGGCGGTGTCCATCACCGCCGCGATGCTGATCGTGACATTGCCGGTCGATGTCCAGTCGAAATCGCCAACAATGCGCAATGCTGAGGACTTCCTCATCGTCGACTGCCTGCTGCCAGGCCAGATGCGCAAGCTCGGCCGTGTCAGCACGTTCATGAGCGCGCGCCGGCCAGTTCGCACCAACCAAGCGGATTGTGAAATTCGCGGTGGTGAATACGTCGCCTACGATCGTGCCAACTATCAAACCGCGCTGAAGGTCTGGATGGATCAGGCGGCGCTTGGTGAAGTCGAGGCGCAAAATTACGTGGGCGAGATTTACCACAAGGGATTGGGCACCGAGCCCGACTACGGCAAGGCAGCCGAGTGGTATCAGAAAGCCGCCGCGCAGGGGTCCAAGCGCGCGCAGATCAATCTGGGCTCGCTCTACGAGTCCGGGCTCGGCGTTGAGCAGGATGTGAACAAAGCCCTCAATCTCTATCGGCAGGGCTCTGGCATAAGCGGCGATGACCTGATTTATACATCGGTAATGACCTCAGCCATGGCGACCAAACAGGGCGAGATTGAAACCCTGCAGCGCGATGTGGCGGCGGAACGAGAAGCCGCGACGCGGCTCAAGGCCGAGAATGAAAAGCTGAAAGGCGAACTGGACCAACGTCGTCGCGCGCTGCAAAGCTCCCAGACCGAATTGGACAGCGCCCGCAGTCAACTCAAGCAGGCGCAAACGCGTATCGCGCCTGCCGATGAAGACATGGCGCTGCTGAGCGAGTTGCTCGCGGCCAAAGAGCAGGAGTTGGCAATGGAACGCGAACGCCTCGAGCGCGACCGAAAGGCGCATGCCGATCGCGTTCAGCGTGACCGCACCAAACTTGCCGAATTGAAATCGCGCGAAGCACAGCTCAGCAAAGTTTCCACCGCGTCTGCAGGTGATCGCGCCGAGTTGGACAAGGTGCGCGGGGCGGCAGTAGAGCTGGCACTGACACTGGACGATTCGATTGCCCGCATCGAGGAGATGGAAACTGCCCTGGCGCAGAATCAGAAGCGTCAGGACGCCGAACAGGTCCGTTACGAGACGGACCGCAAAAAAATGGAAGCGGCACTTTCTGCTTCCAAGGAAGACCGCGAACTGCTGTTACTGCTGGAACAACAACTGTCGGAGAAGCAGCGTGAGGTGGCACGCCAACGCGGCCAGATCGTTGCACTGGAGCAACAGTCCGGCACATTGGGCGGAGGCAGTGCCATTGCGGCGAGTGCCGGACCGCAAATCACGCTTTCCGATCCGTTGGTCACGCTGTCTCGAGCAGGTCGGCCGACCGCAACGTTGCCGGCGCGCAGCACGGCCTCCGAATTGGTGGGCACGGTCAAGGCCGCGGCCGGCGTGCGTCAGCTTTCGGTCAATGGGCAAGTAGTTTCGGTGGCGTCCAATGGCAGCTTCCGGGTGCGCGTGCCGGTCAGCGGGACGGGTACCGAGGTAAAGCTTGCTGCAGTGGATCGCCAAGGCGTTGAAAATGTCTTCAATTTTTTGATTGCGCCTACTGCCGGCACCAACGGCAATGCCGGATCGGTCGCTGCCACGACGGGGTCTCAGCGCGCTCCCGCCGGCGTCAAACTCGGCAAGTACCACGCGCTGGTCATTGGCAACAGCGATTACAGCGGCTACCCGAAATTGGTCAGTCCCGGAAGCGATGTGCAACGTGTCGGTGGCCTGTTGAAGCAGAAGTACGGGTTCCAGACAACCGTGTTGAACAACGCAAATCGTTTTGAGATTTTGTCTGCGCTCAACGACATGCGCGAGAAATTGACCGCTGAGGATAACCTCTTCGTGTATTTTGCTGGTCACGGTGAAATGGACGAGAAGTCGAAACAGGGCTACTGGATTCCCGTGGATGGTCGCGCGGATGCCCCCAACACCTGGCTGTCGAATCGTGCAATCAGCGACATGCTCAATACCATGGCGCCCAAGCACGTGATGGTGGTGGCGGACTCCTGCTATTCGGGCACCATGACTCAATCTGCGGTACCGGTGTTCACTTCCGAGAGCGGCAACGCCGGGTGGAGCAAGTGGGTGCAGGCAGCGACGGCAAGTCGTTCACGCACAGCACTGACCTCCGGTGGATTGGCTCCAGTCCCCGATATCGGTCGCGGCAACAACTCGCATTTCGCGAGCGCTTTGATTGCCGCGCTTGAGGACAACAGCCAGCTTCTTGAAGGCCACCGCTTGTTCCGCGAAGTATCCACGGCCTTGGCTAGTGCGGCCGCAGAATCGGATCTGGTGCAGATCCCTGGCTACGCGCCGATCCAGTTCGCGGGTCACGAAGCGGGCGAGTTCTTCTTTGCGCCTACCAGCCGTGGTGTGGCCAGTGTCCAGACCGACTCTGCGAGTGGCATGCATTGATCTGTACACGGTGCACTCAGGAGCCTCCCGACTGCGGGAGCGCTCCTGGGCGCGGTGATTGTGCACCTGCAGGTTGCTGAGCCTCCCGCCGCACAGCTCCCGCCGACGCAAAGCCGACGCGGCTATGGTGCGTTGGGGCGTGATAGGTCGCGCGCATCAACGCAACGTTTGTTGACGCATATGCGGTCGTCGACCACATTGTTGCGCGCAGTCCGATTGCGCCGAAATTGCCGCTCCCGGCAACTTCGTCTGGCCTCTCCCATCCGAGTGGCGCGCCCTTCGGCGAGGCGCCTTGCATCCTCCTGTTTTTTGCCCACTTCACCACAATGGTCGACGCGAAATCATGCGAGACTGCGATTGAAAGGTCTACTGCAACGGCGTTGGGGGAAGTGGGAGTCGAGTCTCACCGGATTGTTCTCGGTAGTTTCGCGCATTACTTGGGGCCGAACTGGGTCGGTAAAGTTGAACGATGGATAGCGTGTCAACCACAACTGAGGTAATGCCGCAGCGGCATGAAGCAACCGGATGCCTCCTCAGCCTTTTTGGCAGGAGACAGAACTTGTGCACCGCGCATCGGCGAATTCTCCTGCTATGTCAGACCTGATTGATCTGCTGCAGCGCGCCGCCGATGGCGATCGGCATGCCTACGATGCTGCCTATGCGCAGGTTTACCCCGTGCTTAAACGGCTTGCGCGTGGACAGAAGCGCCGTGCCGCACCGAGTGACGATGCCAACACCACATCGATCGTCAACGATGCGTGTCTGAAACTCATGCACAGTGCTTCGCCCAACGACGAGGCGCATTTCTATGCGATCGCGGCAAGTGCGATGCGACAGATTCTAATTGACCGCGCGCGACGGCGCCTGACCGAAAAACACGGTGGCGGCGAAGTCACTTCCCTGGAAGGCAAGGAGCACCTTGCCGATGCCATTTCCGGTTTGCCGAATGTCGACGTTCTGGCGTTGGACCAAGTACTGAGTCAGCTTGCCAAAGTCGATGCGCGCTTGGCGCGATTGGTTGAATGGCGCTGCTTTGCCGAACTGGAATTGGCCGAGATTGGCCGGGTAATGGATATCTCCGAACGCACGGCACGTCGCGAATGGCGGCGCGCGCGTGCCTATTTGTTGCTGCACCTGGAAGCTCCGGATCAATGAGCGCGCCGAATGATTCGCTCTGGCGTCGCGCCATGGACGAGTTCGACGCACTGTTGGATCTGTCCGTCGACGAGCGAATTGCAGCGCTCGCCGCACTGGCAGGTGAATCGCCGACGCTGGCGGCGCATGTGCAAGGCCTGCTCGACACAGATGCGCGTGCCGAGGACGCTACCGCCATCACCCCAACGACCATCGCGCCCGACACTGCTGCGTCGGATTGGCCGCGCGTTGCTGGCTATCGCGTGCTCGGTGTGCTTGGCCATGGCGGTATGGGCGAGGTGTTTCTGGCGGAGCGTGAAGGGCAGGATTTTGTCCAACGTGTTGCGCTGAAACGGATGACACTTGGCAATCGCGATGACAGCCTGCGCGAACGCTTTCTGCGCGAACGCCGCATTCTGGCTCAGCTGAACCATCCCAATATCGCCCGGTTGCTGGATGGCGGACTGGACGCTGACGGCAATCCGTACTTCGCGATGGAGTTGGTTGAGGGTGTCAGCTTGACGCGCTTTGCGCATGAGCATGCTCTCGATTTGCGTGCGCGGCTACGCTTGCTCATTGTGGTTTGCGAGGCGGTGGCTTATGCACAGATCAACCTGATCGTACATCGCGATATCAAGCCATCAAACGTTCTGGTGGATGCTTCAGGTCAGGTCAAACTGCTCGATTTCGGCATCGCCAAGCTGCTTGCGCCGGGCGACAGCCAGGCAACAGCCACGCTGGCGATGACGCCCGCCTATGCGGCACCGGAGCAACTGTTGGGCGAGCCGATCTCCACCGCCACCGACGTTTACGCACTTGGATTGCTGCTGTTTGAGCTGCTTGTTGGTCAGCTGCCGGAGCGCAGCTGGCGTGAACGCATGCGCGACGCGGTCACCGAGCAAAACTCCATTGAACGGCCCAGCCTGGGTGTTTTGCACATGCTGGCGACCCAGCCGCAGGCGACAACCGGCGACCCGCGCCAACGACGTCGATTGGCGCAGCAACTGCGCGGTGATCTCGACCAGATTGTCTTGCTCGCCATGCGCCGCGATCCGGCACGGCGTTATCCGACGGCACAGGCCCTTGCCGATGACCTGGCGCGTTATCTTGACGGAAGGCCAGTGCGCGCTCGTGCCGATCATTGGCGCTATCGACTGGAAAAGTTTGCGCGACGAAACATTTGGGCGATGTCCGCTGCGCTGTTGACCTTTGTCGGATTGATTGCGGCGACAATCGTTTCCGTATCGTTCGCCAACAGCGAGCGAGCGGCACGAGCGGCTGCTGATATCGACCGCGGCAAGGCCGAGCAACAAGCCCAGCGCGCGACGCGCACCAAGGATTTTGTGGTGCAGCTGTTCAGCGACATCGATCCCTTAAAGGCGGCCGGCGGAAAAGGAGATGACTACACCGCGGTCGAGCTGCTGGATGCTGCCGTGCAGCGGGTCGAGAGGGATTTGGGCGATGTGCCCGAGGCCCAGGCCGAACTGCGTTACGCACTCGCCGATAGTTTGCGGAATCTGGGCCGTCTGCAAGCGGCGCTGCCCTTGCTCGACGCCAGCATCCTGCAATTGCGCACACTGGGCAGTTCTGCCGAGCGCACCTTATCCAGCGCATTGCAGTCGCGTTCTGTGCTTCGTGAGTCTCTGTCGGATCTGGTTGGCGCGCAAACCGATGCGGAAGAGGCTCTGAGCATTTCCTTGACCTGGCCCGACGACGCGGATGCGCGATACGCCCGCATTAAGATACGCACCTCGATTGCTTCGCTACTCACTCTGCGTGGCAACTTGGTGGAGGCGCATGCGCACTATCAGGCGATACTGAAAGACCGCACTGCATTGGTCGGACGCGTCGACCATCCTGACCTCGCCGTCGACTGGAACAATCTTTCCGCCATTAATGAGCGCCTCGAGCGTTTTTCGGAAGCTGAAACCAGCGCACGACGCGCGATGCAACTGTTTGCCGAGGCAAACGGCACCGAGCACCCGCGCATGGCTTGGTTGCACAATGCGCTGGGGTTCGCCTTGTTGGGTCTGGGGCGGGTGGACGAAGCGTACGTGGAGTTCGAAGTAGCGCGCAAGCTGGCGCTGGCCAAGCTCCACGCGAACACGCCAATTTTGCTCAACATCCAAGTCGGGCTTGGGCGTGTTGCGCAAGCCCGCCGCTTGTATCCGCAGGCCGAGGTCGCGTTTGTCGAGGCTTTGCGCATCGGCAAGACGCTCAATCACACCAGCCTTGCCACTGTGGAAATCCGCTATGGCTTGTTGTTCTTGCAGCAGGAGCGGTACCGCGAAGCCGAGGCAATGTTGCAGCAAGGAATTGAACGCAGCGCCACCTACGGCGCCCAGATCCCCAATCCCCTCATGCTGCGAGGCGCCGTTGCACGGGGTTTGGCGTTGGCTCACCTCGGACGTGGCGCAGAAGGCGAAGCGCTTGCGATGGCAGCGTTGTCCAAGCTGGCGACGCTGCTGGATCCTCGCGCGGAGAGCTATGTCGAAAGCCAGCGCATGCTGGCCGCGTTGCGGCAACGCGAGTAAGTAGATCAGTCGCGCAGCGTGGCGGGCGGTTGTCTCGTGGCGTAGGAGCCAATCCCATCGCTTCTGTCTGGCCGCCGGCATCACCCTTTCTCGTGTACCCCATTGAGCCAGGCGCCCGACAGCGTCAATGGCGTCACCGGGCCACGAAAAAAAGGATACTGTCATGTCTGCGATTTCTCGCGTCGCGCACTGCGCTGCCCTGCTTGCTCTGTTTCTTGGTGCGTGCTCAGCCGAGGCGCAGGTCGAGGTCTGCGCCAACACAGCGGCTGAGATTCTCAATGGCTTTGGCCTCGCCGATGACGATGCTGTGACCATCAAGGTGGTGCAGGGCGATTACAGCCTGAGCGAAGATCCGCAATCTCGCAGCGACGAATTCTTTTTTGACTACGACATCACACTGGTTGGTGGCTACAACAGCAATTGCACCAGCCGCAGTCTGGATCCCAAGCTCACTACAATTCGCACCAATACTTTTTTTTCGATCAACACGCGAGACAGCTTGCGCATTAAATCCATTCGATTCCTCGATTTTCCGGCTGGCTTCGGCGGCATCAATCTGGTCGCGCAGTCCACCTTGTTCGGGCCTGATGAAACCATCGAGCTGAACCGGGTCTGGTTTGAAAACACCTGCGCGGGCGACAGCTGCGCGGGTGACGCAGTGTATATCGCCAGCAACACTGTCAGTCTTTCGCAAGTAGTTGCTGTCAAGAACGCAATGACCGGCTGCGCGATCGCTGTCGCGAGTTCGAAGTTGCAGTCGCTTGTCGTGCTGCATTCAGTGCTGGCAGACAACGCAGGCGATGGGCTCTGCATTGCCGTTTTCCCCGATGGTGAAACCGATTTCGATATCGCCGTCAGTAACTCTATCTTCCGCAATCACGCGGGTGGCCAGGACATCCGCACCCGCGTTTCGCCCAACGTGATCTTGCGCAACAACATCTATTCCGTGCTCGATGCCAGCCCAGCTCCGAGCAGTGCGCCGGTGGCCACTTTGAACGTCAACCCGCAGTTCATCAATCCCTCGGTCAGCGGCTACTCGATTCTCAATACTTCGCCAGCGGTAAACAGTGGCAATGTCGGCGCTGCGGCAAACATCAGCCAGGACATCAATGGCGGCGAGCGTCACGTCGGTTCAGCACCCGACCGCGGCGCCTACGAAACCACGGTTGAAGACAGTAACTTGATTTTCGTTACCAGTGCTGCCGATCAGATCAACCCGGTGCCGGTAGGTTCACTGCGCGCCGCGATCCTTCAGTCCAACGCCGACTCTGATTTCAACACCATCCGTTTTGAAATCGCCGGCGCGTGTCCGCGCATCATCAACCTGGCTGGGCCGTTGCCGGACATCACTGACCGTGTGCGTATCGAGGGCTATTCCCAGCCCGGATCGGCGCCCAATACCAGCAACTTCACTTTCAGTCCCACCATCTGCGTCGGCATTCGTGGAGATCTATCTGACAATCATGCCTTCCTGCTGCCGCCGAGCATCAGTGCCGGCGAATTCCTGGATTTGTCCGGTGTGGCTTTGGGCGGCTTCGATTTTGCCGCCATTCGCCTATCGGGCGGTTCGTCTTCGCGCATTCACGGTGTGCAGTTTGGCGGCGCCTTGGGCAGCGTCGCAATTGCCAACAACGCAGTGAATGTGTTGATCAGCAGCAGCACCGACAATGTCATCGGCGGCGACAGCATTGCGGATCGCAATCTGATCAGCGAGGCCTATGTCGCCGGCATTCAGTTGCTGGACGATCCAGGCCTTGGTACAGCTGGCAACACAGTCGAGAACAATCTCATCGGCAGCACCGCCAGTGGCACCCAGTCTGCCGCCAATGACATCGGGATTGAGCTGCACAGCGACGGCAACATCATCAAGGAAAACCTCATTTCCGGTAATCAGACTCACGGTGTGCTGATTGACGACAGTACGGCGACCGGAAATTTGATTTTCAGCAACCGCATTGGCCTCAAGGCCAGCAGTACTGTTGCCTGCTTGCCGCCATGCCCACCCGGGTTTTATGCGTTGGGCAATATCGGCATGGGAGTCCTGGTGCAGGACGGGGCATCCAACAACGATATCTGGATCAACACCATCGCCTACAACGGCGGCAAGGGCATTCGCTTTCTGGAAGGCCAACGCAATACCGCGTTTGGCAACGCCATCTACGAAAACGGCGCACTCGGCATCGACACCGGCAGCGCTGGTGTCAACCCGATCAACAACGATGCCGATCCCGCTGAGCAGGCCACTGCCAATCGCGGCCTGAACTGGCCAGTTCTAACCAGCGCCAGTGGTGGCGCGAACAGTGGCGTGGTGCAGGGCACACTGTTCTCGATCGATGGTGAATACACCTTGCAGTTGTTTTCCGACACCGCTTGCAACGCCCTGGGGCACGGTGATGCGCGTCGCTATCACACCAGCGATACCGTCACCATCAGCGGCGCCGCGGCCGGACAAAACGGGTCTGTGCAATTCGCAGTTCCGTTTCAGTATGCCGGCACTTTGAATAACCGCGGGATCAGTGTCACCGCCACCGACCATCGCGGAAATACCAGCGAATTGTCCAATTGCATAGTCTATGACCAGGTTCTCGGCGACGCTATTTTCGCAAATGGATTCGAACCGGGAGGGTGAGTGTTCCCTCTGCAGCACTGTAGTCATCGGTCAGGCCGTTCAGTCCGCATTCTCAAAGCCGTTATTGAACAGCACGCCACCGAGTTGATAGTGGCGTACGACAACGGTTTCGTGACCAGCCTGGTCGACCACGCGTATGCGCACGCCGAGCACGCCGTCGTTGACGGTGATTGGCAACGCTACGTTGACCATGCTGCCGTCGGTGGGCAAAGTCTGCGTTGCGGCGAGATTACCGCCCGCGGGCACCGGACCCAGCGCGCGATCCGCGCTCACGCTCCATTGTCCTGGTGCGCTGCGCAGGCCGCTTTCGATGTCGAACGCCGATACACGCAAAGTCGTCAGCATGCCCGCGCTTGCGGCTGCTGCCAAACTTGGTGTGAGTACCAGCGTCGGGCGCAAATCATCATGCAGGAAGCCGTTCACCGATTGTTGCCCGGGTTGCTGACCCGGTTCGGAGAAATTCAGCAGATCGACCCCGGCGCCGGTGTCGATCCAGCGAGCGAGCAGCATGCGCTCGCTATTGCTAAGCCCCGGAATGGTCGGATGACTGACAAAATCGAGATCACCGGCACGCGTTGCATTGCTGCGTCCGTCCAGACGTTCACCCCATACCGCCCACAGCAGCAAACTCTGTCGCGATTGAAAAGCACGCAGATAGCGCGTGACTTGCACGTACAAGTTATTGCCATAGCGCGTGTACGCTTCGGCCGTAACTGGATCGGTGTGATTCATGCGCAGCGCATGCAGAGCTGCCGGCCAACCTTCGACCAAAGGCGCGTTCGCTGCGAGCACCAGTCCAGGGCCAGGACCGGCTGGATTGTTGACTCCGTGACAGCTCGCGCAGCGAGTGTTCAATAGCGGCGCGACATCGCGGAACCATTCGATGCTGATCGAATCCTCGCTGCGCACGATCAATGCCTGCTGATTTTGCGCGTCGAGGTCGAGCAGCGGAGTAGTGCGCGCGAGGTCACGCAACAGGTAATTGCTCTGGTCGGCTGCCGTATTGGCAAAGTCGATGGGTTGTTTGCTATGGGCGTGGCAGCCGCCGCAGTCGTAGCGTGCCTCGCCAGGGCGCACCTGGTGCCAGGTTTGCGCAACGTTGAGCGCCATGCCGCGGCGGTCGATAGTTTGGAAAGTTACTGATACATCGGCCGGTATGCGTGCCAGGAACGAACTGTCGCGCACTACGCGGCCATCGGGCAGTGTCGTGTTCGGGTCGCCGGGTTTACCCGAAAGCGAGCCGCGAATCGGCAATTCACCGAGGATGCGCAAACGTTCACCGCCATCGACCAGCAGCTGGGGATTGTTGCCCGGATAGCTCAGGTCTGCGCGAGGTAGCTGAGCGAGTATGCGCACGGCATAGATGTCATCGTCGCCATAGAGACCCGCGTCGGTGCCCTGCGTCACCCAGGCGTACGGATAGTCCCAGGCTGCAGGGTTGAACGGTTCGCGCTCAGTATCACCGGGCAAGTAACGCGCAGCGCGCGTGTCGCGCCAAATCAACGACGAACTGCCGATCAGTCCAAAGGGCTCACCCGGAGTGAGACCCTCGGCGGCGATCGCGCCGTCAGAAAGCTCGGGCCATGCCGCCGGCTCGGCACGCGCATACAACTGCTGATAGGTGACTACAGGGCGCGGCCATTGCAAGTTGTAGTTTTCCTCGAATAGGACGCGTTGCAAACCTGCAGGTCGCCCCGGCGGACACTGCGGGCCGGGGCCCGTTAAGCACCCGGCTGGAATCGGGATGGTGTCTCCATCCGGGATCATGACGATTTCGCCGTGGTACCACGGCAGCCCGGCGGCGCCGACACCACCAGCGTTGCCACTGCGATGATTGGCGCCGCCAACGCTATAGACCGCGAGCAGTTCTGCTTCGCCAGCGGCACCGACACCAGGGACCGCGGGAGTGGCTTGAGGGTGGGTAAACTTTCCGCGCCGCTCGCTGTTGGGGCAGTCACCGGCATTGCTGCCGGCGAGCGATTCGAAGCCAGGGCAGGGCGCGGGTACATCCAAGTGCGTGGTGAACGGTGTCAGCACGCGGCGCACGTTGTCCGGTTGCGCGGGATCGCGGCGTTCGTGCGGAATATGCGAGCCTGGCGCCGGATCATCGCTCAGGAAAGGGCCACCGGGCGGGTCCAACGGATAGCGCACGAGGCTGCCAAATCCATTGTTGTTCAAGTTGTAGTAGCGCTCGACAACGATATCGCCATCGGGCATCTGAGTGGCAAAGTGATGGGCGAATGGACGATCGGAATAGCCTGAAAGTGAATTCCAGCCGCGCCCGTCCGGGCCGACAACCCACAACGCGAATGTGCGTTCGTCGCGCAAGCCCTGCAGCTCCCAACTGGAAAACACCAGACGCCCATCCATCAACACCTGTGGATGCAGCGCCATGGCCAGATTGAAGTGCCCGATCGGCGTGACGTTGCGCCCGTCGTGATCCATCACGTGCAATTGCAGCACGCGCTGGCCTTCGTCGAGCAAGCGCGGCGGCGTGAAGCCATTGCGGGTTGAAGTGAAAACAATGCGCCCGCCCGGCGCAAAGCTCGCCCCGGTGTTGAACACGCCCACGCGCGGATGATTACTGACCGGATTGACCTGATTGTTTGCCGGGTCGAAGCCGGTGAAGATCGCGCCATTGCCGGTGTTCGGGGTGAATTCCTGCCGCGTCAATCGCACTACTGCACGCGTCTGCAGATTGAGTCGATACAGGTCGGCGCCGAAGAACGACAGGCCGGCGTTGCTGCCGCGTTGCGTGTTGCGCGCTTCGGGCGAAAGGTCGTGATACCAGGCAAACACCACCCAGCGTGCATCAAACGAGATCGTCGGATCGGACACTGAACCCACTGCGAGCGGCTTGGTCGCGGGTGTGTCGATCAACGCGCGATGCTCGGCAAGCGGAAACAATAGCTCGCGGCTTCCGTCGGCGCGTAGCAGCATCAATTGTGCGCCAGCGTCGGGTTCCAGTGGCGCCACGGTGTCGGGCCAGGCACTGTTGCCGTTGCGCGGCGCGCCTGGCTGCCAATCGGCGCCAAAATACGGCGCACGCACGTAGACAAGATCGTAAGGCAAAGGGTTGACCACGTCGACGGCCTGGGCACCAACCGCACTGAGCGCGGCAATCAGGATTACGCCAAATCTTGTCACATTCATGCGCTCGCTCCGCGGGATCACTGCCAATCAGACGCAGGCCACGCCAACCTTTTCTCACCGCGCGGGCGCGCCGGGCGGATGGCGGCCACGCTTGCGACCCGTCACACTTCTGGACATGGCGCTGACACGCGAACAGTTCGATCAAATCATGGCTACGCATGAGCCGCGCTTGCGCGCTCACGTGCTGGTGCAGGTACGTGCCGAACAGGGTCTGGATGTTGACGACGTAATCCAGGAAGTTCGGATCCGACTCTGGCGTGTGCTGTCCAGTGAGAAAATTGTCGAGCATCTTGCGTCTTACTTGCGACGGACGGTGGTGTCGGTGGTCATTGACGCGCTCAGGCGCCGGCAGGCCCGTCGCGAAGAAACATTTGACGTACAGGATGTTGAAGTTGTCGATGACTCGGTTGTTGCGCCGGATCGCATTGCCGATCGCGCCCACCGCGTGCAATTGGCGCAGGCGGCGGTCGCGACTTTGCCGGAGCGGCGTCGGGTACCGGCGCAGTTGCTGTTGCAGGGATTCACCACACAGGAGATCGGGACTATGTTGGGATTGACTGAGGCCACGGCGCGTAACCTTGCCTACCGCGGCGTTGAGGAAATCCGGGCAGCGTTGCGTGAGGCCGGCGCGGAGGACTGGGATGAATGAACGATCGGCAAATGCGGCCCAATCGGCAATCGCTGCTGCGCAGCGCTGCGATCCATCGGTCTGTCCGGATGCGCAGACGCTGATCGCCTTCGCCGATGGCCGACTCCCGGCTCCGTTGCGAGACCAGGTGGCGGCCAGCGTTGCAGCTTGCGCGGTCTGTGCTGCGGCTGTGCGTGTGGCGCTGGATGCATCTTCCTGGGCCGATGACCTCTCCGCCGACATCGAGCGCGCCAGTCAGCACAACAACGTGCAACCGTTGCTACGACCGGGGCGCCCGCGCCGCCAATCCTGGCTGCCGCTGGCGATGGCTGCCAGCCTCGCGTTGTTCGTCGGTGCCGGCATGTTGATACGCCAGTCGCCGGTTGAAGAGACCTTGCGCGGTCGCAGCGGGATCGCCACTGCGCCGGTGGATGGCGCGCTGTTACGGCAGGCACCACAGAGTCTGGGTTGGCCGTGTGCGGCGGCGCCGTCCGCGGCGCTGGTCGAATTATTTGCTGCCGATGCAACGCTGCGTTGGTCGGGTGTGCCGGTGGAATGCATGGCCACACTGCCAGCGAAAACTCAGTCTGCGCTGACGCCGGGCGAGTACTTGTGGCGGGTAAAAAATGCAGCCGGAGAAATTCTTCTCGGACCGGTCGCGTTTCGTATCGCGTCATGAATTCGCGCAGTCGAACGTGGATCAAGACTTGTCTGTGTGTGCTCATCTTCGCGGGCAGCCGGGCGCGCGCGGATGTGGTCATCATCGACGTGCCTGCTGCGGCAATGGCGCGCGGCATTCCCCTCCAGGCCGGCGACATCCTGCGCGAAGGCGAGTCCCCGACAGCACTCGATGTGTTTCGGCTGCTCGCGCTGGAGACCGTGAACGCGACGCGCGGCACGGTGCGGCTTCAGCGAATACGTGCAGGCGTGGCCGACGATGTCGAACTTCCGGCTGGCGATTGGTCGTTGATCGCAATGCCACTGGACACCACCGAAGATCCGCCGCGAGATCTCGACACCGCGTTGTCGCAGGCCTTGGCCAATGGCGATAGCGAACGCGCGGGTGCGCTGCAGCTGGCGCGTGCACGGCTGTCAGCGGGTAGACACGAGTTTGCCGCGGCTGCTCAAGACTTCGTTGCTGCGACGGCATTGCTGCCGGCCCGCGAACACTGGATAGCGCAGACCCAGGCGATCGTCTTCGAACGTCATCCAGATCGAATGCAAGGGCTGCTCGCTGCCGAACGCGCACTGCAACTGCGCCGCTCCAGTCACGCAGAATCGCCACTGCTCGCGGCGAGCATGCAACTGGTGGCGATGTGGCGTGTGCAAACGCGTGACAACGAGGGAGCCAGCCGGGCCGCCGAAGCGGCAATTCGGCTGGCGCCCGGCACACTGGTGGCGGCGAATGCGCATGTCGTACTTTCGTTCATTGCCATGCGCACCAGCCAGCTCGATGTCGCGGCCAGCGAGCTGGATCGCGCCGAAGTGATCGTGGCGCAGCTGGCACCTGGAGGACTTGAGGCGGCGACGCTGCTGGCACGACGAGCCGTGTTGAGTGCGCTGCGACGTGAGGGTGAAAGCGCCGCCCAGGCGTTCACCCTTGCGCTCATTCCGCTGCGCCAGTTGGCACCCGGCTCAATGTTGCTTGGACGCATCGCGTTCAATGCACAGCTGCATGCACTGGAACGCCGACGCTATGCCGAAGCGGAGGGCTTCGCCCGCGAGTCCATGACTGCGTTCGCGGCGGCTGCTCCCAATAGTCTGGAGTACGCACAAGCGCGCGCTGCGCTGGCCGAAGTGCTGATGCGTCGTACCCAGTACGCACAGGCCGAGACCTTGCTGCGCGCCGCTTGGCAGGCTTCGGATGCGCTCGATGCGCGCAGCTATGAAGCGCTCTCATTGAAGTTGCAATTGGGCGATAGCCTTGCCCGCCAGCAACGCCTTGCAGAGGCGCTGCTGTTGTATGACCAGATCGAACAGGTCCTTGCTGCTGCCGATGCGCCGGAAGCACTGCTCCAATCTTCACTGACGGCCGACACGGCTTTGTATCGCGGCGACCTGCTGTCGCGGTTGGATCGATGTGCTGAAGCGACACTCAGCGCCACGCGTGCGCTGGATCAGTACCGCACGCAGCAACGCGGTGGAACCGAGGTGTGGGATACGCATCTGCTGCTCAGCGAATGCAAACGCCGCCAGGCCGATTTGTCGGGTGCGTTGGACCATGCACGGCAAGCCGTCGACGGATATCGCGGCATCGCCGCTGATGGCATCCAGGAGGCCAGCGCACAGTTCGCGTTGGCACGCGCCGAGCGCGACAGCGGCGATATAGCCGCAGCGGTCACCGCCTATCGCGCCGCAATCGATGGTTTGGAGCGCCATCGCGAGCACGTCGGTGGCAGCGTCGAAATTCAGGCCAGCTGGGCGGCGCAGTTTCAAGATTTCTACAAGGAACTGCTGTGGTTGCTGGCGAGTGACGCTGCGCTGAAAGCCGGAGCCGGCTATGCCGACGCGGT
This sequence comes from Lysobacterales bacterium, assembly GCA_031389245.1. GTDB lineage: Bacteria > Pseudomonadota > Gammaproteobacteria > Xanthomonadales > Ahniellaceae > 0-14-3-00-62-12. Next base: position 30,934 of record JANMSL010000660.1, read on the forward strand.
GTTCGAACTCGAAGCACGCTATCGCGTGCAAGCGTTGCGTCAGTTGCTCGGCGAGGAACACTCCGATCTCGTGGCGAAATGGGCCACGCGGTCTCCGCAGTCGACGGCGCCAGCTGCGCTCACCACGCAACTGCCGCGCGACACCGCGTTGCTATCGTTTGTGGTCGGGCGCGAGGGGACGCTGGCAATAGTGCTGCTGCCGAGTAAGCCCGAAGCCTTGATCTTCAGACTGTCGGCAACGCGTGCCATGCTTGATGTCGAAGTCGATCGCATGCTGTTGCTCGGCGCCCGCAGCAGCGACGAACCGGTCGCAATCGAGGCGCTGCTGCGCATTGGGTCAGAGCTGCA
>JANMSL010000684.1:0-15153 GCA_031389245.1 Lysobacterales bacterium
GAAAAACTGCAGCTTCGTCGTCGAGCCTGGTCAGTCGCTGGCCATTGTCGGAGCGTCGGGCTGTGGCAAGACGACACTGGTCAAACTCATGCTGGGCCTGCTCAAGCCAAGCGAAGGGGTGATCGAGATTGATGGCGTCGATCTGCTCACCTACGGACCGCAGGCGTTCCGGTCCAAGGTCGGTGCTGTCATGCAGGATGACCAGCTGTTTGCCGGCAGTGTTGCTGAAAATATCGCCTTCGCAGAAGAAGGCATCGACCTGGAACGCGTCGAACAGGTAGCGCGGCTGGCTGCCGTGCACGACGATATCAGTGCGATGTCGATGGGCTATCACAGTCTGATCGGCGACATGGGCACAGCTTTGTCGGGTGGACAAAAGCAGCGCGTGATTCTGGCGCGTGCGCTGTATCGCGCACCGCAATGGCTGTTCCTGGATGAAGCCACCAGCCATCTCGATGTGGAACGCGAGCGGCGCGTCAACGATGCGGTACGCGCGTTGCCGGTGACCTGCATCATTGTTGCGCATCGTCCCGAAACGATTGCCAGCGCCGACCGTGTGCTGGTGCTGGACAAGGGAGTCGTCGTCGACCAATACCGGCCGGACGCGCCCGCGCGTGAATGGCACACCGAGCGGGTCGCGTCGCAAGCGCATGAGTTGCTGGAGTCCGCCGCGTGAGGAAACCCTTGTTCCGACCTGAAGCGACGCAGATCCAGCGTAATCATTGGCTTGGCAGTATTTCTCTGACACAGCCGCCGGCGCTGGTCTGGCTGGCGATGCTGGCCGTGTTCGCCGCGCTCTCGGTATTGGGTTTGCTCACTTTCGGCGAATACACGCAACGCGTGCACGCCAGCGGCGAACTCGTGCGCGATCCTGGCGCAGCGCAATGGCGGGTCACACTCAAGGCCGCAGGCAGCGACATCGGCGCCATCGTGCCAGGTGCACACGTACTGCTGCGCTATCAGGCCTACCCACATCAGAAGTTCGGTTTGCATCAGGGGCACGTGCTCAAGGTCGTGGGCGCGACCGATGCCGATATCGTTTTGGATCGCCACCGCGTCGTCGTCGCAATTGATCGCGACAGCCTGCGCGACGACGCCAAGTCGATACCCCTACGGCACGGTTTGCGCGTCGATGCGGATCTGCTCGGCGAACGCCGCAAACTCTACCAATGGCTGCTCGAGCCGGTCCTGGTGCGCAGCGCAACCGAGCAATAGGACACCGCGACGCCAAACGCGCCGATCCGCGCCGATTGATACGTGCGGATCGATCGGCGCGAAGTGGCGAGTCGTTCGGACTGCGCCACTGCGAACCAATAACCGCGAGCCGACCAGAATCCTGGTCAATGCCAGAGTCTGCAGCACCGACTAAATAGCCGTCGACTCCTGAAAAGTGGCGACCGCGTCGACAACGCTGCGCGCTCCCACTCAGGTCAATGCCTAAGGTTCAATAGGCCGACACGGCAGTCCAGCCGAGAAGATCGTGCAATCGGGCAGAGGCACAGGCGGCACAGGCGGCGGAATGTACACAGGAGGCGAACCGTTGGACTCGTCGCAGCCGCACGGGTCGCGCGGGTCCACCGGGATCGGGTTGCCGCTCCCTGTACCGGCACCTGAACCCGGACCAGGATTTGGACAAGGATTGGTCTGCACATCGCACTGCCCGGATCCATCGGCCCACACCGCCGAACAAGGCAGCGCCAAGAGAAGGAGGAACGCGCTTATACGATTTCTGCGGATCATCGAATGCCTCATGTGTTGAAATGGGGGTGAACTTCGCAAACGGTCCGGCGCGACGCAACCCAACGAGGACAGCGCGCTCTGGATCAATAGCGTACTCGCGATTTGCTGGCAAACCGGACCAGATTTGGGCACAGCGTCAGCAAGGATTAAGGCGTACTGCCGGTAATCAGGGCTGCACCGATGCGGCAGGCCGGCGTGGTGCGCTGTCCGCAATCGCCTGCGGCCATGGCCTGTCTGAGCGCTGCCAGATACAACTGCCCACCGGCACCGCGCGCATGCTTCAAGCGCGAGCCGGCGCCTGAGTCCGCGAGGACGGTCAATGCATCCAGCGGGCGATCACCGCGCAACAAATGCTCGGCATATCTGGCGCGGAAATATACGCTGCCGCCGCGGGTGGCTTCGCCGAGCGCATCGGCTTTGGAAATTGCGTCACGATACAGCTGCTCGGCTTCCGCAGCTGATGTGGCTGTGCGGCCAAGCGCCTCGGCAAGATTGAACTGGGTACGAATCGAATTCATGTGGCGCTCGCCCAGCGTTCGGAGAAATACGGCATACGCGTTACGGTGACGTTGCACCGACTCTGGATAGCGCTGCATTTCAAACAGGATCAATCCCAGCGATACGCTGGCGGTTGCCGAAAACAGGCTATCGGCTCCGTAAGCCGCGTCGATGCTTGCGCTGATCTCTTCGGCCTCAACCAGCGCGTCTTCGATCCGACCAACGCGCCGAACCACGTCGAGCCGGTGCAGGCGAGTGCGCAGCAACGCTGCTGGATTGCCGCCGACCTGAGCCCGCTGCCAAGCCAGGTTCCGATCAATTTCTGCCAGGGCCGCAGTGAAATCGCCTTGCGACCGAAGAATATCGGGAAGCAGATTGCGGATTTGCAGCACGATCGGCGCTTCAACGGGTTCCGAGGCCAGCGCCGCGAGCGCGAGCCGGGCTGATGCTTCGGCCTCGACAAGACGTCCCAGAGCCCGATCCAGCCTGGCCTGCGCCGCATGCCAAACCGCCGAGCGCGTGTTGGAAAGCGAACCACCTCGCGTCAGTGCCAGCGCAGCGGCTGCATAATCGCCGATGCCGATGTGGGCCCAGGCACTGCGCGCGTGCAGGTGTTGGATCTCGACCGCCGCCGATCCGCCACGCAGGGCATGCTCAGCGGCGCGTCCGAGCAATGCTGCGGCACGTTCTTCGGCACCGAGCGCAATCTCCACCTCGCCGATGGTACTGGCGAGCTGCGCATACAGCGCTGGCTGAGTTTCGGACACGGCTTCCAGCCTGATCCGCGCCGCCTCAAGCACATCACGCAGACGCGCGTCACCCGCCGATCCCTGGGCCGGATCGGCGGCGAGGAATGCGTCGCGTAGCAATGCCACCGCTTGTTGTGCGCGGTCACGTTCCTGTTGCGCCAGATCGCGCTCGCGCAGCAGTTGCCGTGACTGCAGGCTCAATGCAACCAACGCGCTCAGCACGGTGACCAGCAAAGTCGTCGCCAACGCGCTCAGCGCCCAGTGTCGACGCAGAAACTTTCCAACACGATAAGCACGGCCGGCGCCGCGCGCCAATACCGGTTCACCGTTCCGCCACCGTTGCAGATCGTCGATCAGCTGAGCAACAGAGCCGTAGCGCTCTATCGGTGCCTTGAGCAGCCCTTGCAGTGCGATCCGATCCAGATCGCCACGCAGGCGCGCGCTCCATTGGCGTGCGTTTTCCAAACCGCGTGTGTATGCATGCTGTTGTCCCCAAGCCATATCGGCGCGAATGCGCACACTGGGCGCGGGTGGCACCTGATGACGCACGCGCATCTCGAATGCTGTTGCGCTGTCTTCGCCGCGCAGCAGCGGCGCCGACCCACACAGCAGTTCGTAGAGCATCGCGCACAGCGAATAGACATCGGTTTGCAGTGACCAGCCGGCAGCGCTGTACATTTCCGGCGCTGAATAATGCGCGGAGACAAAGCCACCCGCAGTGGTAGTGTGCTGGGCGGACTCGCCCTCGGCCTCGGCAATCAGTTTGGCAATTCCAAAATCGAGCAGCTTGGTATGCCCGTCGGCCGTTACCAGAATGTTTCCAGGCTTGAGGTCGCGATGCAGCACCAATTGCGCATGTGCGAACTGCACGCTGCGGCAGACATCTAGAAACAGCGCCACGCGCTGAGCGATGCCAAGCCGGCGCTTATCGCAAAACTCGCCGAGCGTCTCGCCGATGACGTATTCCATCGCGTACCACGGTGTCCCGTCGGGAAGACGTCCAGCATCCAGCCAACGCGCGATGCCGGGATGTTCAAGGCGTGCCAGCGCCACCTGTTCAGTGGCGAAGCGTCGCTCCGCGTCCGGGCCAACCAGACCACGATGAATCAGTTTGATCGCTGCACGTTGTATGACGTCACCGCGTTGGCGCTCGCCCAAAAAAACCTCACCCATGCCGCCAGCGCCGAGTCGGTCTACGATTCGAAAATCGCCGATGAGGAGTGTGCTGTTGCCTTCGGCACTATGTCCAGCGAGCACCGATGCCATCAGTGCTGAAGCCAGTGCCGGCACCTCAGCACGCGCATCGCTCTCAACCAGTCGTCGCAACTGCGCCGCAACATCGGTTTCTTCCGCAGCCAGCCGCCCGATGTACTCGTCGCGCGCGCTCGCGGCCATATCGATCACGGCATCGAAATGTTGACGCAGAGCGCGGTAGCGTTCGGGATCTAGCATGGTTGTCGATCAATACAGGCCACTATTGAGTGCCGATACGATCGGCCAGCCATGCGCGCGCGAAACGCCAGGAGCGCACCGCCGACGATCGCGACAGACCCAACGTATCGGCCGCATCCTCGATGCTGAGCCCGGTGAAGTAACGCAGTTCAATCAGCTCGACCTGCTGCGGCTCGATTTCAGCCAAGTCTTCGAGCGCCTGATCAAGTGCAAACCACTCGAGATTGACCTCCTCAGAAGGCAATTGCTCGTCGACCAGGTCGCTGAGCGAGATGCGCTCCTCTCCGCCCCCACGTTTTTGCGCTGCGCGATCGCGCAGGTAGTCGATCAGGCTACAGCGAATGATCTTGGCGACCACGCCGAACAGGTGCTTGCGCCCATTCAGCACAATACCGCGCTTGCGCGCCAACTCGATCAGCGCATCGTGCGCGACCTCAGTGGCCTGCAAGGTGATTGCGGCGTTGACGCGCCCGATCTGCTGCTGCGCGATTGCGCGCACGATCGGATAGATGCGACGTATCAGCTCGGACTCGCCGCCCGACTCTCCGCGCCGCCAGCGCCCAAGCCATTCGGTGATGTCGCTTGTTTCAGTCATTGCCATGTCCAGATTCGCGCACAGTCTAGCAAGGCGCATTGCGCTGCCGTCCGCTGGAGATGAACACTGCCATTACCGCCAGCGCCCGTTGTGAAGCAGTATGCAGCGGTCGCGCGGGCGCGACCACCCATTCGGCTGCGCTCAGGTGCAGGGGTGGCCGGTACGTCCTCACCTGCCAGCTTGGCGCCAGTTTCAACCGATCGTGTCTCGCGCAACGCGCACCAGACTCAACCAAAGCGGTGACATGGGCGCGCGTCAGCTGGCACCGCCACGCGGCGTATGTGGGTGCAACACCCTCGCACGCAGGTAATCAACATGTTCGGAATTGTCCATGCAACTGGCCGCGCGGCTTCGGTATTGCTTTTGCTTTGTCTGACCAATGCTTGGTTGGTTCATGCCGAAGGCGCGCCGGATTTAAGTTTTGGCACGCAGGGCTTCGTGCGCTACGAGCACTCGAATACTGCGCAAGAGCCCAATCTCGAGCGCGGCTTGCAGATCGGGCGTCAACCCGATGGTCGCCTGGTCGCATTGGCCCAACACCGCATCGAGGACGCGGCGCAGGACAACAATCCACTGGTGGCCATCTTCGATCCCAATGGCGGGCTGCTGCGCGGCAATCTCTTTCCGATAGCGTTCGTTGCACCGCCCGATCCGCCCATTGCCGGTGCTGCGATCGACAGCGCTGGGCGTGCGCTGTTCGTCGGCGATGCCAACTCCGGTTCGTTCATGACGGTGCTCACCGCCGTGTCGACAACGCCAAGTTTTGTCTATGCCTCCGAGCTTGATGCCGTGCTGCCGGTCAATCCGGGTGCAGCGGAATTCCACCGGGCGATTCTTGGCTTCGGCAACGGTGACATTCTGGTCTGCGGAATGCGCACGCTGTCGCTGGCTTTGAACCCGATGTGTCGCATGCTGACTGCATCGGGCGGCATCGTTCCGACCTTTGGCAACAATTCCCTATTCGCGCCAGCCGGCACTTTTTTTCTTACCGCGGTGGAAATACCCAACCTCGAGCAGGGCGGCATTCTCGCGGCGCACCTGGATCGCAATGGCCGAATTCTTCTGGGCGGGCGCATTCGTCTCAGCGGCGTGAACCAGGACCTGTTCTTTTCCGCACGACTTCTGCGCAGCGGATCATTCGATACCAGCTACTGCTTGAATTCCACCTGTGCCGGGGCCACGGCTTCGGCGCCTGGATGGCGCGCAGACTCGATTGCCGACGCGGACGAGATCAGCAAGAGCGCGCTGCTTGAGCGCCCGGACGGAAGCATCGCGCAGGTTCTGGATGTAAGGGTGCAAAGCGCGCAACAGTTTGCGACAGCGTTTATGCTTTATCGCGCAGATGGAGCGCTGGCGTATGCGAATATTTTGCAACTGGGCGAGTGGACGCGCATGGGCGGGCAACTGGGCGTCCAGCCCGACAACAAGTTGATTGTGCCTTTGAGCTATCGCCCGAACGCCACATCGCAACTCGGTGCCGTGCTGCGTGTACCCGCCGATCCGGCGCAGGACGGCGCGTTCGACCCTGACTTCGAGTACGCCCCAGCCGGCGTGAGCGCGATTCCGGGCGTCAGTGTGATTCGCCCGAATCTGCCCGGTGGGATGCCCGCAACCTCGGTCGAGTGCAACTCGGTACTGGTCGAGTCCGGCAGCATCATCTGTGCCGGACTGGTGCGTGTCAGCGACACACCTTTGAACCTGGACCTGCTACTGGCGCGCATTTCGATCGACGAATTCGATCCGGTTTATGCGGGCGGGTTTGAGTAGCCCCAACGTGTGTCTGGGCGAAATTCGGAGGTTGAATCAGGGTCTGGCGCTGCCGCGTGCGCCGAGCAGCTCGTGATTGCTGCGTCACCATGTCGAGCCGAGGCAGGCCGCATGAAGTTTGAGAAACCCCTGAACAAGCCCGGAGCCAAGCTAGCCCCCTGACTCAGGGGCGAAAAGCCGCAGGTTTTTGCGGGTTTGGCGAGCAATAAGCGGTGTGGCGAAGACAACGTGGTGACTTACTCTGACCGTCCTTAACTGTAAGGCACCGTCGATCGCATTGGCACGAGTGCATCGATCGAGCGCAATCCGCAGTCGCAGTACTCCACGCGGACCAGATCTGCATTGATCGGGCGGCATGTCCCGCAGCTCAATCAAGCAAACGTCCGGAGCTTGGATTGCAAGCCTCTACCAAGTTGACCTGAAGCCGCGCGGTGGCCACCGTGAAGTTCAAAAACGCGGTGTAACGCGCGTACGAATTGCGGCCGTGACCCAGAATTCAGCAGTTGACGAACACGTGGCGCGGCAACCTGGAACGTCCGGCCGCTAAGGACAGGTACCGGGTGTCGACGGACCGAGAACATCTTCGAAGTCGCCGCGAAATATCTCATCGCCCAGCATCGGCGCGAACTCGCTGGTGTTGCCTGCGGCATCCACAGCGCTGGCGACCAATGGCAGCACGTTGCCGCCATCAGCGTCGATCAGCGTGAACGGCAGCAGTTGCTGCGCCTGAGCGGAGGCAATGGTATCGCTCGCCAACAAGCTATCGCTGCCACCACCGCAGGCGCCGCGATAGAAATTCACGGTGATCGGATACGTCGCGTTGGCGATTGCGGTGTCCACTCGATATTGCAGCGCGACGCTGCTTCCGCCCTCGTTGAGAAAGCCAGCGGGCAAGGTGACTTCAGGGAAGTTCTGCAGTCGATTGCCGCCTTGTTCGTCAGCGTCATCGGTATCGTTGGGCGTACTGCCGACAGCGCCGCCACCGTTGACGTTGTCGAAGGGGATGCCGCGATTGCCATAGTATCGATTCAACGGTGTCGTCACGTCGAGGCAGCGATCATTCAGTATTCCGGCGCCGCCACCATAGGCGATGAGATTTGCCTGACCTGGTGCAGTTCCCCCGATCGCGAGCGAACATTGTGCGCCCAGCAAACCAATCGTCGGTTGAGACTGGCTTGGACTTTGCGGATTCAAACCATTGCCCAGCGGCTTGGTACCCGTCACATCGGTGCCGAAGTAGTTACCTTCGATCAGCGTACCGGCAAATTCGTTGGCGGATTGGCTCGATAGCCGCAGCGCACTGAAGCGCGACGCCGAGATGATATTGCGCGCATCGGGATCGGAGCCGCCGATCAGGGCGTTGCGCAGATTTCCGGATGTGCTGATCGCATCATTGGTATTGCCAATGGCTTCGCTACCAGCGGCATTGGTACCGATCAGATTGCCTTGAATGCGAATGCCGTCAGAAGCTGCGAAAAAAATTACCGCGCCAAACATTCCGCTGATCAGATTGCGCTGTGCTGGCAACAGCCCGCCGATCTGATAGGCCCCACCTGATTGCACGCGAACGCCAAGGCCCAGACCACTGTTGCCGGTGAGCGACGCCGCGCTGCCGGTGACATTGGTACCGAGATAGCAGCCTTCAACGCGGTGCGAAGCGCTCCCGCTGAGCAGGATCTGCGACTGGAAGCGGCTGATTGCCAAACCGCGAAAAGTACTCGCCGGCTGGGCAAAAAAATTGAGGCTGATCTCCAGACCGTTCTGCGTCATTGCAGACGCAGTGCTGGGCAGGATTTCGATTTTGAGCGTGCCGTTCAATCCGCCCTGTGACGGCGTGTTGGTGTTGGGGCTGGCGCCGGGCTGGCTGTAGCCGTCGACGACCACGGGCGCTTCGATCGCCGGCAGGGCACTGGCACCGACAAGAATCAACCAATGCTGGGTGGAGGCTTGAAAGCCTGGGTCGGTATCGGCGATGTTGAACTCGATCAGGTCTTCAGCCGGTGTCAGGTTGGCGGCCAGCAACGCGCCGCGCAGTGAGCATGCGCCGCCGCTGCAATTGTCGCTGGCCAAGTCGCTGCTGGTGTTGACGGTGAGCGTGACGGCGTGGACGCTGGTCGAAAGCATCGCCACAGCCAGTAGTGAAAGGGTGCGCATGGAAGTTCCTCGTTGTGTTGCTGAGAATGCGTTACTCGAAGCCATCGGCGTGCAGTACGTAGGCCGCAGGCAATTCATTGAGTTGGCGCTCGATCGATCCGCTGTCACACAACGCGCTGCCATTGCCGTCGCCATCGATGGGAGCAGAGCGGCCGCGTTGGTCAGCATCATGCAGGGGCGGGCAGCCAACATGATCAATCAACGCGCTGCCGGCGTTGGGTACATGCGAAAGCAGGTAACTCCCATTGTTGGTCAGGCCACCGAAGTTGAGATCGCTCGCCGATGCAATCGGTACATCATTCGGCTGCATCGGGTTACAGGCGCCAGGCATGAAATTTCCGTCCTGCGACTGGAACAGTCCGTTTCCCGCGCAGGTGTCGGCATCGAACCCCAACACAACGCTGTTGCGAAGCGATATTGCAGTAGCTTTTCCATGCGCGTAGATCGCGCTACCAGAGGGCGCGCTACCGCCAAACAGCGTACTGTGCGAAATCTGCACCGATGTTTGGAAGGTGGTCGAGTACGTGCCGGCAAATATGTCGCCACCCTGCGCGCCCGCGTTGAGTCCACGATTGCCGCTGAAGGTGAGATTGTCGAGCTCAAGCGCGGCGTTTTCCGCGTAGATCCCACCGCCTCCTATGCTCGCTCGATTGTCGATAAAGCTCGCATTGCGGATCGGCGCACTGAAGAACCGGACCGCCATGCCGCCACCATACTGCGCGCTGTTGCCTATAAAGTTGACGCCAGTGAAAATCGGCAGTGCCGAGCTGGCATAGATCGCACCGCCTTGGAACGACGCGATGTTCGCGCGAAACGTCGTGCGTCGCAGGTCGGTCGCGCCGACCAGAAATGCGAGTCCGCTGGCATAAGTCTCATCCAGAAACATTGCACCGCCCCTGCTCGCGACATTGTGTTCGAAAGCAAGATTGACGCCGCCAATCTGACCTTGCGACCAGATGGCGCCGCCGAACGACGAACTGTTGCGGGTGAACTGCGCAACTGACATCAACAGTTGTCCAAAGCTACCGCCATTGCCAGGTGCGGGGCCGAATATCGTGATCGCGCCACCGGTTGCGGTGGTGCTATTCGCATCAAAATAGGACCGTTCGATATTGGCACGCGATCCGAAGCCTGGAGTCGTGGGGCTGGGTCCCGTATCCACCCCGCCCAGGTTGATCGCGCCGCCGTCCGCCGCCTGATTGCCGGTGAAGCTAAGCTGGTCGCCGGTAACGACGCTAGCGCCTTCGTACAGATACATGCCGCCGCCGCGTTCGACCGCGCTGTTGCTATCGAAGCTGGTGTTGGCGATGCTGTGCACACCACCGCGCAACAACACCGCGCCGCCGTTTGTTGCCGCGTTGAACTCGAAGCGCGAATCGATCACGCTGAGGTTGGCGAACCAGATCTGGATGGCACCGCCCTGATCAATGGTTGCGCGGTTTTCGCTGAAGGTACCGCGCAGCACGTTGACCGCGCCGTTGGCTGCGATCGCACCGCCATACTGGGCGCGATTCAAACTGAAGGTGCTGTCGCTGATGGTCAGCGCTGCATTCGGTTCGGTTGCGATCGCGCCACCGGAAAAGTCTGCATTGTTCTGATCGAAGATGCAGTTTTTCAACGTGAGCGAGGTGCCGGCAGCGACCGACACCGAACCACCAAAATCGGATACTGCGCGACCACGAATCAAACTCAGTCCACGCAACTCGATCTGGCTTTGCGCACCCTGCACGGTAAAATGGCGAGTGAGGTCTTGCGCATCGAAGGTAATTCGTCCGCCGCCATCGATCAAGGTGCCCTGGCTCAGTCCCTTGCTGCTGGTGATAGCGATCGTGTGCGGATTCACCCCGCAATTGAACGACATCACGCCGCCGGGAAAGTTTGCGCCCGGATACAAAGCGTTTATCGCAGTATTGACTGCAGTCTCGGTGCAAGAGGCGGGCGTACCCGTGCCCACAATCGTATCGTCGGCACTGACGCCAGCTGCGCACGCGAGCAGCGGCAAGGCACTAACAATTCGGAAAGCGCGGAACGCTGGCGACATGGCGGTAAGTCTCTGGATCATGGTCAGTCATGCATACGCCGCATTGCAACCGGACATGACAAGCATTCTCAGCACAGGCCTCCGGGCAACGCGAGACCGTGGTCAAGTCTGCGCTGCAGCACGCTCTTATCGAGCAGCGCCCGCGTCGGGAGTGTTTTAAAGAGTTGACCGGCGTGGCTGCAAGCAGGCGCCGATTTCAGCCCATGATCATTGACTTCAGCTGTCGCTGGTCAGCCCGCGAATCGCCGGTTTCGCCGCGTCGCCAGACAGCGTCTGCAATGCCCGCGCAGCGCTCTGCGCGCGGGCTCGGTCTTGCGCGCTGGCAGCTGGGTCGAGCGTGTCGACCAACAGGTCGAGCTCGTAAACCTGGATCGCTGACTCGCGACCGCTGACGGCGATCAACTCGCTGCGCAATGCCTTGAGTTTGGCGAGCGCCAGTGGGTCGTTGCCGTCCAGCAGCGCAAGCCACAGAATGTGCGCGCGAATGCGCATAGCGGCCAGGCTCTGCCCGCCCGCGGTTGCTTCGATCTGCGCCAACGCTTGGGCGAAAATAGGGCGTGCCGCGTCGGTTTGACCTTGCAGCATGTAGGCGCGCGCCAGGCTATCCAGTGACTCGCCCAGTGGCCAACTGGGTTGCTCACCATTGAGCTGCTTGAATTGCGTCGCGACGGGTATCAGCTCGGCTTGCGCCTGGGCGTAACGACCCTGCTGAAGCAGGCTCTCCGCGTGTAGCCAACGCACCCGCAAATGCAGAAAGTTGCTGCTCTCGGCGGTGATCTCCAGTGCCTCGATGCCGGCATCGAGCAGTTTTTCGGCCGCTTGTGGCTGTCGGCTGTAGAGCAGAAGTTTGGAGCGAATCAGTTGCACATTGACCCGATTCACCGGTGAGGCGTCGGTCGCCAGCGCCTGCTCGCTCTTCTCCAACTCCGCCAAGGCGCGCGCGTTGTCGCCATCACGCATGTAGCACTGTGCAAGTAGATTGCGTGCCAGCACGGTGCGGTTGTGCGCAGCACCGACGAGCGCATCCAACATCGGCAATACCGCTTCAACGCGCGCCCGTGCGCTGGCATTGTCGCCAACGCGGAAATATTCTCGAGCCAACGAGAACCGGTCGACGTAGGAATCCAGCTTTTGTCGACCGGGAGACGCATCTCCAACTTCGATGGCGCGTTCCAGTAATGCGATGGCTTCAGCACCGCGCCCCTGGTCGCTGACGATGGTAGCCAGTTCACTCAGTATTTGGGCTTGCAAGTCGCCAAGTTCGGGGACATTTTCCACCAGTGCCAGGGCAGCGCGGTTTTCGGCCTCGGCGGTGGTGGCATCGCCAAGCATGTAATGAGCCCAGCTGCGCACGGTCAGCAAACGCGCGCGGTCCCAGGCGTCGAGCGCCCCAGCTTCGTTGGACGCCGCATCGGCGGTAGCGATCACCGCGTGCCAATCGCCCAGCTCGTTGTAGGTTTCCGCCAGTGTGAAGTGGATCTGTGCTCGCAACGGGTCGTCGACGTCCTGCCCAGACTCCTTCAGCAGCGCCAACGATCGCTGTGCCGGCGCCAGCGCCTTGCTGGACTCTCCAAGCGCAAGAAAAACACCAGCGACTTCAATCGCAATGCGCGCCTGAGTGAGCGTATCCAGGTCGGTACGTTTGAGTGTTTCCGAAGCGGCGCGGTCGAGCAGCTCGGCGGCACTGAGCGCCTGCCCACCCGTCTGTTGGGGATCGCCCTGCGCAAACACATTGCGCATGAAACCCAGCACGGCTTCGGCACGCTCACGTTCACGCGCTTCGCTGCGCGCGCGTTGCACGGCAAGCAGGCTTAGCGCGAGCAACGCCACCGTACTGAAGGCAGCAATGGCACTGGCCAGGCGATTGCGCCGCACGCCTTTGGCAATTGCCGCCAGCAGCGATGTGCGCGCCGCCTGCACCGGTCGATTCTCAAGAAATCCGCGCACGTCGTCGGCGAAACTCGTCGCGGTTGCGTATCGCTCCGCTGGGTCGCGTGCGCAGGCTTTGGTGACGATGGCGCCCAGATCACCGCGCAACAACTTGGCAAGAACACGAGCATTGGTGCTGCGCGCGAGCGCGATGCTCGAACGGTCCACCTCGGTCAATGCTGCGAACGTAGCTGCCAGCCCGCGCAACTCGGCCCCGTCCTGCCAGTCACCGACTTTGGGCGCGACGCCTCCGAGCAGCTCTCGGGCCAACAGTCCCAGCAAACAGATGTCGACCGCGGTGGTAATGATGCCTCGCTCGCGTTGCTCGGGCGCACTGTAATTGGGCGTCAACGCATAGAACGATGCTTCCGGGTCTGAATGTTCCGGATCGAGCAATTTCGCGATGCCAAAATCAAGCAATTTGACCTGACCCTGCTCGTTCACCCAGACATTATTCGGCTTCAGGTCACGGTGCACGATCAGGTGGCTGTGCGCAAATTGCACGGCTTCCAGCACTTCAAGCAGGAGACGCAGACGTTGCTCAATGCTGGAGTTGCGGGTGTCACACCAGCGCGTGATCGACGCACCCTTTACCAACTCCATCGCAAACCACGAACAGCCACTGGCTGGGTCAATGCCGCCTTCTATGAGATGCGCGATACGCGGATGCGAGAGCCGAGCCAGGATTGCCCGTTCACGGTGAAAGCGCAGATTGGAGAGCGCATTCGCCAGCGGCGCCTGCACTACCTTGAGCGCCACCCGCTGATCGAAATCAACGCCCACGCGGCGCGCCTCGAACACCTCTCCCATGCCGCCGCGACCGAGTAGTGCAATGATCTCGAAGGGTCCAATCTGCCCGCCCTGCGCAGCGGCAGCGGGCCGCGCTAACAGATCGGCCTCATCCATGTGTGCGAGCAATCGGGTGACATCGGCCCCCAGCGTCGGTTCCTGCAAACACAGTTGAACCCGAGCCGCCTCGCGTTCAGCCGGGTCCAGGTCGAGCAAGAAATGGAATTGGTCACGGGCACGGCGAAAGCTTTCGGATGCGTTCATGGAAACCCTGCGCCCATTTTGATCGTAACGATGTCACGCCCAGTGGCGATGCGCGCGTCCGCTTGATCACAGCATACGCCTCCGCGTGCCACAAGCTGACATCGTCTTGCCGGGCAGGGAGCTACACGCTCCCGGCCGCCAGCCGATCCGGCTTGTCGGGTCCTGCGCTCGTTGCCATTGGCAGTTGCTCGATCATCCGGACGCGCGGCTGAATCCTCAGCGGCAAGCAGGCCGTGCGCCCGGTTCAATTTCCTGAGGGTTCAGCGGTCGCTGCTGGTGGCATTGCCGCCTTGAACTGGGGCGAAGGCCCCTCGCCGGTGCGCCACAACGTTCGGCGATGTCGGACACCGGTCAGCCGTGCTCTTGACCAGATCTCAGTCAAGCGGCAGCGCCAGCCGCTCCGGCAGGATGACCCGCGACGGCCCACTTCAATCATGCGTCGTCGTGCCCATGAAGTACCACTTGCCCTCAAACTCGATCACGTCGGCCGTACCTTTGACTGGACGGCCTTCCTCCTCCGCAGCGTAGTCGACCTGGGCCTGATTGCCATTGGCCATGCCGCCAGCAATGTTGATCTTCTTCGGCACGAACTTCTGCAGGAAATCAAACATCTGCTTGTGTTCGCCTGCTTTCTCGGAAGCTTCCATCATCTCCCGGCGATCAGGATGCGAGAGTGCCTTGAGCTTGTTCCAATCGCCCGCCGCCACTGCCGCGAAATGCGCCAGCATCGCCTTGCCCGGCGCTCCACCATCGGCAGGCAATGGCTTGCCCGGACGCGCAACAGCACCACCGCTGGCGGCGCCTTCGATCGGCACGTCGAAAGTGAGATGCACGTGTTGCTCATTTTTCTCGCCCCACTGCATGCTGCCGGCAATTCGATCGGCAGTACGCGAGGTTAGTTTGATTGTCGGTTGATATTCGCTGTTGCAGCTACTGCCGCTGTAGCTACCCTCGTCGGTGCGCGTACTGACGTCCAGGCACATGGTCGGTCCATCGGCTGCAAAATTCAGCGTCAGCGTGTTGCCGTCGTGGCGCATTGAGTCGAAGGTGTCGAACTTGCCGTCCGACGCCATCTCGACGCGATCAAACGCCTGGTCGCTGAATACCACTTCGATTTCTTCGTCGTCCGGGTAGGCAAAGACGTCAGCGACGGTCCAGTTGGCCTTGTCCAGCCG
>JANMSL010000699.1:0-3909 GCA_031389245.1 Lysobacterales bacterium
CCGCTAGAGCCGACGATTTGGCCCGAGGACTGCAGCGTGTCATAGATGTCGGCGTAGTCCTCACTGCGATATTCGGCACCTACTGCGATCGCGGCAACACCACCGCCGATCGCAAATAGATCCAGCGTGGCGTTGGCGTAGGCTTCCTGAATCTGACTGGTCGAGTCTCGATTGATTGTGGCGACCATCGAGTCCAGAACGCTCTGCGGATTCGAGAACGGGTCGTAGATGTCGTAGCGGCCATCAGCGATGAACTGCTGGGCAATGGCGCCGACCACGTAGTTGCGGCCCAGTTCGTAGTACTGCTGCTCACTGTGACGGATACCGGCATCGACGAAGATGTCGCCGATCTGGCCTTCGAAGCCGACATTCAAGTTGTAGCTGTTCTGATCGGTCGAGGTGTCACGCGGACCCAGTGCAGCGAAGCGATGGCGCAGGAAGTACGGCGTTGCCGGGTTGTAACCCGCTGCCGGGAATCGGACCGCTGGATGGTTGGGCGAGCCGATCGGAATGAACGGGGCGCCACCTGGCCACGGCGAGGACGGCGTCGGCGAGTAACGACCAAAGGACTTGGAGCGCGCGATGTTGGAGTTGAAGTAGGTCGACCAGTCATCGTTGATATGATAGGTGCCGCGGGCGAACAGCGACTGGCCATGCAACTCGGCTTCGTCTGCTGCATCGGCAGTGAAATCGTAGAAACAGCGGGTGGCAGTCGAGAAGAAATTGTTGCTGTCGCAATCGAAGCCTGGCAATTTCGAGCCAAAGCCCGGGACGTTGACAAGGCCACCTGGAGCGAACACGCCCAAAGGGGAGCCGAGTGCCGGCACGGCGGTGAGCAGGTTATTCGAGAAGGTCGAAGCACCGCCTACGGAATAGGCGCGCTCGCGCTGGAAGATGATGCCGCGGGTGTTGAACGACACACCGGCCATCATGCGGCCGCGCTCGCCGGAGGCACCGAAGATGGCGAAGCCTTCCTCGGTTTCGCCGCCTGCAGCTTTCGGATTGCCGATGCCCAGCATCATTTCGACGCCTTCGAAATCCTTGCGGGTGATGATGTTGATCACGCCGCCGATTGCGTCGGAGCCGTAAATGGCCGAGGCGCCGTCGGAGAGGATTTCGATACGCTCAACTGCTGCGAGCGGAATCGAGTTCAGGTCCTGGCCTTGGCCGGTGGTCGGCGACGCCGGTGCGCGGCGACCGTCGATCAGAATTAGCGTTCGACCGCTGCCCACACCACGCAAGCTGACAGCAGCGAACGACTGTGCCGATGAACCCGACTGCGGACGGAACGAGCCGAACGAGTTGAAGTTGGTGTTACGCAGAAAATCGGCTACGTTGGTGTCCCCGGATGCATCGATATCTTCACGGTCAAACACGGTGACCGGCAGGGCGCCTTCGACATCGGCGCGCTTGATGCGCGAACCGGTGACCTCAGTGCGCTCCATCGTCTTCTCGCCTTCGGATTCTTCGGCCAGCGCGAAGGCAGGTGCCGAGACAAGACTCATCAGGCTTACGCTGCCGGCCGCGAGGCTGAGTCGAATCGCGTTGCCAAGCAGATTGCGTTTGATCTTCATCGACTTCTCTCCATGGTTCGAGGCTTTGAAAAGCAGGGGCACACCAGAGTCAACGCGCAAAATGCCCACGCTTCGGGTCAAAGCGCACTGAATTTCGCGCAGCGCTACGCCGCACTCAAGTGATTGCGATTGACACGCAGTGCCTCAGTTATTGTCGTGTTCGCCCAATGTCGCGTTGAGGTGAACTGGTCGCCCCAAGCCTTACTTTTACCCGGAATCTCGCGCGCAAACTCATCGCTGAGAAACTGCGCTTTACGATCGATTCACCAAAATACTTCGCATCCGACGGACTGCGTTTTGGAATTGATCCGACTCGTACTCGCTGCATCCGTTGCTATCGGGTTTGCGATCAGTCGTTTTCGAGGTCGTAGCCCAGCCATTGGATGTGCGGCCGCAATAGCGGTAGCACCGGCGTGAGCCAGCGCCGATAGTGGTGCCAGCGACCTGCGGCACGCCGATAAATCGGCTCGGCAACTTGTTGGTAGCTGTTGGTCTGGATGCGCTCGCGCCCCTTCATGCGTTGCGCCGGATCGAGCATCTCTTCGCGCACTTCCAGTCTGAGTGCGGCGCAGGCGGCGGCAAGTTCAGCTGCGGGATCGGCAACCAGTGACTCGTAACGCACCCAGTGTGGATGGAGTGGCAAGGTCTCGAGCATTTGTCGCCAGAGCCGCATGACCTGGTCATACATGCGCGCAGCATCGGCAATCGAATCAAAGTGTACGAAGGCCTCGTTGGGCGCATACTGTTGCATGACGTTGCTCAACACCACGTCGCAGGGATGACGCACGGCAAACAGAATCGGCGCATCGGGAAACAGTCGATGGATCAGCGGCACGCGCAGCAGCCGCAGCGGAAGTTTGTCGAGAAGCACCCCGCGAAATCCGTTGGGTACCCAGGGCTGGACACTTCGGCGATAACAGTCCCTCGCAATGACCAGAGTCTCGGGCTGCAAACGCGCCATGGCGCCCGGATAGCCGCCCTCGGGTTCAAGCACGGTGTCCACCACAACTTCAATGGTGGCTCGCTCCTCGATGGATACCACGCTGGGGTGTGCGTCAAGCATGGTGTCGAGCAAGGTGGTACCGGAACGCGGAAAGCCGACCAGGAACGCGGGACGGAAGGGTAAATCGGGAATCGGATCTTCAAGGCGTTGGGCGGCACCTGGCGACCCCTGCTCGAGCCAGCACGCGATCTGTTCGCAGCGTCGCCCAAACGCGCTTCGGTCTATCTGCTTTCGACGCGGGCTATGCGCGGCGAGCGCATTGCCATGCTCCAGGGCCTGCATCGCCAGCTCGAATTCCTGCGCACGATCATGCAACAGGCCGCGCTCGAACCAGTACTGCTGTGCCAGTCGCGCAGGGAGTGCACGCGCATCCAGAGCCAGCAACCGTTCGCGCGCTTCCTCGAGCCGTCCCTGGCGACGCGCGAGCCGGGCGGCTTCCAGATTCAGCCCCGGGTGCGACGGCGCTTGTGCGAGTCCCTCGTGGATTCTGGATGCTGCACCAACCAAATCGTTGGTCTGTTCCAGGAGGCCGATCAATTCGGTCAGCACATCCGGGTCCGAGCGATTACTCACCAGCGCTGCTTCGAGATGGCTTCTGGCAAGGCCAGTCTCCATCTGTTCGTTGAGCAGACAGCCGAGGTAAAAGTGCGCGAGCGGATGATCTGAGGCGTGTCGCAGCGCGAGCTCGTAACACGCCCGCGACTCCGCAATGCGACCGAGAATATGCAGGCAAAGCCCTTTGTTGATCAGCCCATCGACTGCATCCGGTTCGCGCTGCAGTAGCTGATCGAGTGGTTCAAGCGCGGCCTCGGCTTGATCGAGTGCGCACAGGGTAATGCCAAGATTGAGCAACGCAGCGCGAAACGCGGGCATCAGGCGCAATGCAGATCGGTACGCGCTCGCGGCTTCGAGCAAACGCCCGCGGGCCCGTTCGATATGCGCCAGGCTGTACCAAGCCTCCGCGTAGTCCAAGCGCAGACGCAGCGCTTCCTGCACAGATGCCGCGGCTTCATCACTGCGTCCAAGATTTTGCAGCGCGCGCCCGGCGTGATGATGCGCCGTGGCGAGTTGGGGGTAGGTATGGATCAGCAATTGCAAGGCGGTCAAAGCGCCACTGGCATCGCCTCGCGAGTGTTGCAAGACGGCTCGACTCACTGCGGCCTCAGGTAGATCCGATGTCAGCGTAGCCTGCATGGCTCTGTGCTGCAGTTCGAGCCGCCTTTCCGCGACTGCCCATTCGCGCAGCCGCACCGCGCAATCGATATCGTGCGAGAACTCCAGGAGCAGCAGCACCGCAGCCTCGCCATCACCGGCACGGAACCGGGACTCGGC
>JANMSL010000715.1:0-3575 GCA_031389245.1 Lysobacterales bacterium
CGTGTTGATCCTGATCTGCCGCGAGCAGCCTGGCGACGCGCATACGCAGCGGCGTCGAGAGCTCCGCAAGCGCGCGCTCTCGATCGGCCTGGCTCATCGCGGTCAGGCGATCGAAGCACTCGGCAATCTGTTCGTGCGTGCTGTCATGCGACGGCGATTGAGCGGGAGGTGCGTTCATCAAAAGCCTTGTGGGTAGGTGAGCATATTCCCTGCTTACGCAAAATCGCGTGGCGATCCTTCGTGATTCTCCGAGAAATACCCCAACGCCGGATTATGCTTCCAGCTCTTCCTTTAACCAGGCGCGTGCAAAACGCAGGTCGCGGTCGATCGTGCCTACGGATACGTCCATCGCGGCGGCGATTTCCTCGCGAGAGAATCCGCCGAAATAGGTCATCTCAATGATCTTGGCGCGGCGCACGTCAGTTTGCGACAGCGCCGTCAGCGCGTCGTTGACACGCATCAGTTGCACGATGTCGTTCGCCGAAGTTTCGACGTCATGGTCTTCGATGTCATCAACGGCAATGCCAGCGCCGCGCTTACCGGCCAATCGGCGGCGTGCATGATCGATCAATACCTGACGGGTAGCCTGCGCGATCACATGAAAAAAATGCCGGCGATCGGCCCAGGCTGCGTCGGCATCGAGCAGACGCAGCAGCGATTCGTGCGCCAGTTCGGTTGCTGACAGCGTCGCTCCATTCTGACGCTGGATGGATTGTGCCGCGATCGCCTTGACGCGATCGTAGACCGCCTCGACAAAAGCGGAGCGCGCGCCGAGATCGCCTTCCTGCCAGGCGCGGATAAGCTGGGTCAGCTGATGGCGCTGGGTGCTTTCGTTAGCCGTCTCCATACCTCTAGTCTAATTCAATTTCCGCGTACACTTTCCTGTCTGCCAGGGCGACGCTTTTATAGATACTCTGAGCGGTTCCGCAGCTGAGAGGATTGCCATGGCGAGTATCGTATTGTTCAAATCGCAGCTGACCGCGAGCAATAGTAAGCCATAGGGTCAAAAGCAATAGGGTCAGATACCGTCTTGCATTGACGCATCAACCTTGCCGCGAAATTCGACTGACCGTGGCGTAGTGCAATCCAAAGTGATCGCCGATCGCGCTCAAGGTGTATGCGCCAGACTCGTAGGCTTCGCGAATGGCAGTGTTTCGATCTTTTGCCGCTCGGGCATAGGTCGCCAGTGACTTCCAGGCGCGTTGGGCTTTGGGTACTTCACGCGAGGGCGATGCTGCCTGGCGCGTGGCAAGGGCAACGAACTTTTCGTTGCCCAGGAACACCTGCCCGCTCACTTCGGCGCTGGGGTCGGCCGCATCCACGCCTGCGGCCACGAATCGGGCGTAAGCACGGCGTGCAGCACCCCAACTTGTAGCAAACAGATCGAGAGTTTGATGCAACGCCAGCCGATCAGGCGTCGGCGCTTTACCCATCACTGCGCAATAGCTGCTCCACCGCCAATCCTCTGCTCGCGCACACAACCCCGCACGCACCGGATTAAGTACGATGTAGCGTGACAGTTCGAGCAAATAGCTGTCTTTATCGACCAGCACCGACTTGAAGCGCCCCTGGAACACATGGCCAACGTGCCCGTGTCGCCGATTGAAGCGCTGCGTGTAGACACCGTTCAACTCCCTCATCCCGCGCGACAGCGTCGGCCTTCGCGTCTCGACCAACAGGTGATAGTGATTGCCCATCAAGCAATAACTCCAAACCAGCCAATCGAACCGCTCGCAAATCCGCGCAAACTCCGACAGAAACGCCTCGCGATCGTCATCGTCCACAAACACATCACCACGCCCATTTCCGCGCGCCATCACATGATGCAAAGCACCAGCGTATTCGATGCGTAGGGGGCGGGCCATGGAGGCAGCTTAGGCTGAGGAAAATTATGTGTCAATACAAGACCTGACCCCTTCCATGTGTCATCGCTTGTCACCGATATCGCAACGACTCTCGAAATCAGCGCCGTCCCGAATCCTGAGCACGAGCTTCTCAAGCCAACTCATTTGTTCGAGCTGGTCGCGGGTCAAGGCAGAACGGAGGTCGCCGAACTCGGGAGATAGCAGATCGGCTGCACTCACAACATCCGGAAATCTCCGTGCAGCCCCTGAGTACAGAACGAGTAAAGTCGTACTCTCGTGTCGCATCAGCGTCAGCAGGGGAGCGCCATTACACGACAAGTCCAACGGAAAGTGATCCTGTCCATCGCCCGTGATAGTCAATCGTCCGACCGCTCTTGTGCTGTAGTAGTCGACGATGCGGCGCTTAAGTTCGACGAACTGCTCCGGTGATCGTTTCGCCGTGAAGGTCTCTGCCGCAATACTCGTGGGGTAGAGAATCCACACGAATTTTGCAGACAGCAACGTGATCAGCAAGAAAAAAAGAAGTCGTTTCATGAGTTGGCCGTTGTTATTTCATTGGTCTGATCTGACCGCTTTGAATCTTCGCCGTGCTTACCACCTGCGCATGCCACGCGGGGAAATACGAATATCCAACACTATAGTTCGCCATCTTCGCTGCCCAACCCGAGCTGTATCCGAATCCGTGCGTATCGAGTAGCACGGAGCCCCCAGCCTCGAATAGTCGACTCACGACGGCGCCCGCGTGAAAATCATGAAGAAAGTATGTGGCATTCATCATGAAGTAAGAACCGTCTGTGTCGAAATAGGTCGTGTGAATGATCGGATTATTCAGGTGAAGGACATTGTAGCCCTCAGTCATGTTGCCGAATCTCGGGGCCGAGTCGGCATTCACCATCAGCGCCAAGCTCGCCACGGAGCATCCTGGGCCAGCGGTGCACAGCGTCGAAGTGATTTGGTACTCATGGAACGAGTCGTCGAACCTGTCGTAGTCCTCGATGTTCAGTGATGCTATGCGTCGCTCCTGCATTTCTTCGCGCGTCGGATTTCTATGATTTTCTTCATTAAACGCCCTGGAAAACGCCGCCGTCAATGCCCCATTCGCAAACTTACCGCCAGTCGCCGCCGAAACGGTGCCACCCACCATTGCCGCCGTCACGATTCGCGCTTGCCCCCCTGGAATAGCGTCAATCTTCCCACTCAGCGCCTGAGTAACACCCGCACTCAAGAACCCATTCCCAAACTTGCCACCGCCCAGCTCCGACATCACCCCGCCGGCGATGGCATGAGACAGAACTTTCGCGGCGGTCTGGCCAGTGGTCAGGAAAGGCATCGCCGGGTTCTGAGCTGAAACCGGGCCGTAGAAGTTTGAATTGGCGAGCCCTTGAAAGTACTGGCCAATCCCGAAAAACACCGCGGCACTGAATGCGCCTTGCACGGCGCCTTCGGTGCTTGCCGATGCCACTCCGCCGGCTGCCGCTCCGGAGGTTACTGCAACCGCCGCCGCTGCCACGGCTGAGGTACAGGTGGCGACACATATTACGGTCGCCACTACCGTAATCGCCACCGCCGCCACGGCCCGCCTATTGTTAACCAACCAGCTGAGTCCCGTTGGATCAGTGAGGCTGAGCGGGTTATTTAGAACGTAGGTGTAGCGGTTGAGATTCTGCGCGTTGAAGGGGGCCTGGATGATCGGATCGGCGGAAAGCATGC
>JANMSL010000717.1:0-3368 GCA_031389245.1 Lysobacterales bacterium
CCCGACCATCTTTCCGCCGCCCGAGGTGCAAGCCAAGCTGTTCACTTTCGCCATTATCCCGCCTGAGGTGGATCGCCAATTCACCCGAATCTGGACCGAGCTGAAAACCGGCAAGTAGCGCTCGGCAAGGAACGCTCGGCAACTCACGCATCGGGTGGGCCCTGGCCCACCATGTCACACCGATCATCATCGGTGGGCCAGGGCCCACCCTATGCGGAATTGGAAACAGACATGGCAGCGGAACCTTCCAACGGCAGCAAAGACCCGGCGCGCGCGGACAAGTCCGGAGCAGACAAGGCCGGCGTTGAGGACTATCTGCGTATCGTTGATGTGCGCAAGGAGTTTGATGGTTTCGTCGCCGTCGACGACACCACGCTCACCATCCGCAGGGGCGAAATCTTCGCGCTGCTCGGTGGTTCCGGTTGCGGCAAGTCGACTTTGTTGCGCTGCCTGGGCGGATTCGAAAAGCCCACCGCCGGCAAGATTTATCTCGACGGCCAGGAGATGAACGATCTGCCGCCGTACGAACGCCCGATCAACATGATGTTCCAGTCGTACGCACTGTTTCCACATATGACTGTGGAACAGAACATCGCCTTCGGACTGAAGATGGATGGTCAGCCGCGGGATGCGATTCGCAAACGCGTCGACGACATGCTGGCACTGGTGCAGCTCGGCAAACTTGCCAAGCGCAAACCACACCAGCTTTCCGGTGGTCAGCAACAACGGGTAGCGCTGGCACGGTCGCTGGCCAAGGACCCCAAACTTCTGCTGCTGGATGAGCCGATGGGCGCGCTCGACAAGAAACTGCGCTCGCAGATGCAACTGGAACTGGTCAACATCATCGAGAAGCAGGGCGTGACCTGCGTCATGGTGACCCACGATCAGGAAGAAGCCATGACCATGGCGCATCGCATCGCGTTGATGGAATCCGGGCGCATCCGACAGATCGGCACGCCTGATGAGATCTACGAGCAACCCACCAGTCGCTTTGCTGCGGAGTTCATTGGTTCGGTAAACATGATCCACGGCAAGATCGAAGAAGACATGGCCGATTACGTCACCATCCGCTCACCGCAGCTGGAACATGTGATCCACATCGGGCACGGAATTTCCGGGTTCGAAGGCCAGGAAGTTTCGTTCGGCGTGCGACCGGAAAAACTGACTATTGGCAAGGAGGAACCGGCACAACCGTACAACAAGGCGCAGGGTGTGATCGAAGACATTGCCTACTTCGGCAGCCACTCGGTGTATCACGTGCGCCTTGCCAGCGGCATGAAGTTCATGGCCAATTTCGCCAACCTGCAACGCTGGGCAAGTGAAGGACTGACCTGGAACGACAAGGTCTGGGTGTCGTGGGGCGACAACGCCGGCGTGGTGTTGAACTCATGAACATCGCCGTGCTGAGACGACTGCTGCCGCATCCGCGCTGGGCGGTGATTTCGGTGCCCTACTTGTGGTTGCTGCTGTTTTTCGCCATCCCGTTCCTGATCGTATTGAAGATTTCATTTTCGACGCTCGCGATCGCGATGCCGCCGTACACGCCGGTTCTGGAGTTCGTCGACCGCGCGGTGACACTGAAACTGAATCTGACCAACTATCTGGCCCTGGTCGCAGATTCGCAATACATGCTGGCTTATTGGAGCTCGATCAAGATTGCGGGGATTTCGACTTTCCTGGCGCTGTTGATCAGCTATCCGATCGCCTATGTGATCGCGCGCATGCCTCCTTCGTCTCGCAACATCGCACTGATGCTGGTGATCCTGCCATCGTGGACATCGTTCCTGATTCGCGTCTACGCCTGGGTCGGCATCCTCAAGAACAACGGACTGCTCAACAACCTGTTGATTGGCATCGGCGTCATCGACGAGCCGATCAAGATCCTGTACACGCCAACCGCCGCCTATATCGGCATCGTGTACTGCTATCTGCCGTTCATGGTGCTGCCGTTGTACACCAACCTGGTCAAGCACGATAACCGCCTGCTCGAGGCGGCTTATGACCTGGGCGCCAAACCCTGGCAGGCATTCCTCAAAATCACCTTGCCGCTGTCCAAGGCCGGCATTATCGCCGGCTGCATGCTGGTGATGATTCCGGCGGTCGGCGAGTTCGTCATTCCGGAAATGCTCGGCGGACCCGACACACTGATGATCGGGCGCGTGCTCTGGGGCGAGTTCTTCAACAATCGCGATTGGCCAGCGGCCTCGGCCGTGGCGATTGTGATGTTGATTTTGTTGATGATCCCGATCCTGATCTTCAACCGCATTCAACAGCGTGAAATGGAAGGGAGCCTCACATGAGCGCGGGCAACAAGCGCTGGACGACCTGGGTGGTGCTTGGACTGGGATTCGCGTTCCTGTACATACCGATCGTCATCGTCATGGTGTACTCATTCAACGCGGGCAAGCTGGCCACCGTTTGGCAGGGCTTCTCGTTCAAATGGTATGGCGAATTGATGCGCGATCGTCAGATGCTCGGCGCGGCATGGATCAGCGTAAAAATCGCCTTCCTCACCGCCACGGCCGCAGTTGTGTTGGGCACCATGGCCGCCCTGGCGATGACGCGAATGGCGAAATTTCCCGGCAAGACCCTGTTCGGCGCGTTGATCACTGCGCCGCTGGTCATGCCCGAGGTCATCATCGGCCTGTCGATCCTGTTGATGTTCGTTTCACTCGGTGAACTGGTCGGTCTGGCGCCCAAGGGCATTACCTCGATCTGGATCGCGCACGTGACCTTCACCCTGGCGTTTGTCACCGTGGTGGTGTCATCACGCCTGGCCGAACTCGACAAATCGCTGGAAGAAGCGGCGATGGACCTCGGCGCCAATCGCATCAAAGTGTTTTTCCTGATCACGCTTCCGATCATTGCGCCGGCGCTGGTGTCGGGCTGGTTGCTCGCATTCACGCTATCGCTGGACGATGTGGTGATTTCCAGCTTTGTCGCCGGGCCCAACTCCACCACCCTGCCGATGAAGGTGTTTTCTTCTGTGCGCCTGGGCATGAATCCCAAGATCAACGCGTTGGCTACGATCATGATCGGCATTGTGGCCATTGCCGCATTCTTCGCCTGGTGGCTGATGCAGCGCGAGGAAAAACGTCGCAAACGCGACATGCAGCTTGCCGCGAAAGAGAAATAGTGCAAACTGTGTAAAGCCGGTTCTGGGTAGTCGGTTCGATCTGCGTCGTTTCATCCAAGAGCGACGGAGCAATCCGCGCTCTGCAATTCCGCCACTACGCATAGCGGCAACGATGGCAGGTTGAGGAAGCGGCCTTTGTAGGAGCGGCTCTTGTGGGAGCGGCGTGAGCCGCGAAGCTCTTGGTCCAGAGAACCGCACTCAAAACAAGAGCTTCGCGGCTGAAGCCGCTCCC
>JANMSL010000784.1:0-2997 GCA_031389245.1 Lysobacterales bacterium
ACCGAGGCTACGTCATTGTTGGTCGCGCCCAGGCGGGCTCGTACGCTCGATCAGAATCCGAACTCAAGCCCGATCCACGGCGTACCATCGGCGCCGCCATCGAAGTCAAACCACTGATACGAAGCGCGCAGCGCGAGTGGACCATTGAAGTGGTAACGCCCACCCAGTTCGACGTAAGCACCGGTATCGTCGTTGCGAAATGGGCCATACCCGATCGGTGGTGGGTCGAGAATAAGATTGAAGAGCTCGCCGGCTTCGCGCAGATCGAACACGCCAACGCTGGCGAATACGTCAAAACGTTCTGCGATCGGATGTCGATAGCTCAGACCAAGGTTGAGCATGTGGCCATTGGCGCGGAAGTAGTCCTGCGCGGCGTTCACCCGCGTGGAAGTCTCGCCAAGATCGGTGTAGCCCAAATCGATTGTCCAGTGGTCGCTGAAGTTCCAACCGGCATAAGCCGCATAGGGAGTCTCGGCGTCAAAACCCCACTCGCCATCGAAGCGACTGGTCATCTCGCTGCCGACACGAAGCCCGAAGTGGACGCGATGGTACTCACCATCACCTTCACTATCTGCAGCGAGTACAGCACTGCTGACCAGCAGCGCCGAGAAGAGGAAAGTGTTTCG
This sequence comes from Lysobacterales bacterium, assembly GCA_031389245.1. GTDB lineage: Bacteria > Pseudomonadota > Gammaproteobacteria > Xanthomonadales > Ahniellaceae > 0-14-3-00-62-12. Next base: position 627 of record JANMSL010000784.1, read on the forward strand.
GATTATCTTGCTGGCCATGCTGATGTCCTTGGAGAATGCTGAATTGACGGAGCCGGCATTGGCGTCCACAAGAAGTTACGCAATTGGATACTCGAAACCGTCATCGCAGGGTCGGTTAACCTGCATTTCAATACGGGATTTACCGAGATAGTGGTGGCGGATCGGCAGCTGCGGCGTTCAGTCGATTGGCAGCATACTATTCCAGCACGCCATGGTGCCCGACCGAGAATTGGAACAAAGCTGCTGCAAAAAATCCATGCGCGCTACGATTGCGCGCCCGTATTCCCTGCGCTGACGATCAGAAACTCAACTCGACTCCGATCCATGGCGTGGCATCGTCGCCATGCTTAAAATCGAACCACTGGTAGGAAGCACGCAATGCAAATGCGTCGCTGAAGTGATAGCGTCCGCCGACTTCGATATAGGCCCCTGAATCGTCGCGATTGACCGGTCGAGGGCCGGCAATGGTGAGCTCGCTGCCGTCCTCACTGAGGTCAAAAAATCCGGCGGCGCCGAACACATCGAACCTTTCGCCGAGCAGGTGGCGATAGCTCAAGCCGGCAGTCAACAGACTGCCCTCGACGCCGAATCCTGCGTCGGAGATGCCAAGGCTGTCGAAGGTCTCGCCGACGTCGGTGTAGCCAAGCTCCACGCCCCAATGATCGCTGAAGTTCCAGCCACCATAGGCACCGTAGGGCGTATCGGCATTGATCTCGTCCAATGCGTAGTCGAAGCGTTCGTTCATCTCGCTGCCAACGCGCAGTCCGAGATAGATATTTTCGTCGGCCATGGCCGCGGTGGTGCCCAGCAGCGTGATGAACAGAACGCAATTGCGCAAACAAATGTTGGGCATAATGGATTGCTCCGCGTTTGGGACATGATTGTGGTTCAGGTCGACGCCTGACATTGACTGATTAGTGCCATTGAAGTGAATCATCTCTGCCGCATTATCGGCAATACCGCCGAGGCTCGCCGCTCACCCGGCGTTCACGCTGCAAGCCGGACAGACGCGTGCGCTTGCGTAGTAACGCATCCGGCAGGTATTCAGATATTCAGCTCTGACAGGCAGCGCAGCATCGGTCGCTCAATCGAAGCGATCGTAGATCAGATCGAATACTTCGTGTCCCAGGCGTTCACCGCGTTTCTGGAAGTGGGTTTCTATGCGCCACTCCGGGCGGGGCGAAACTGCTCGCAAACCGAGTCGATTCTGAAAGTCGGGTGCGGCCTCCATGACATCGAACATATGTTCGGCGTAGGCCGCCCAGTCGGTAGCCAGGTGGAACAGGCCGCCGGCCTGCAATTTTTTCGCCACCAGGGCAACGAATAGCGGCTGCACGATGCGGCGCTTGTTGTGTCGCACCTTGTGCCAGGGGTCGGGAAAGTACAGTCGGACTTCGCTCAGCGTGCCGTCGCCAATTTCTTTGCTGAGCACCTCCACGGCATCGTGGTAATAGACGCGCAAATTGCCCAGGCGCGCCTTGTCGGCATTGAGCAGTAGCCGCCCAACGCCGGGCCGATGCACCTCGATGCCCAGATAATCGCGTGACGGATCTGCCTGCGCCGCCGCGAGCAGCGCTTCGCCGTTGCCAAATCCGATCTCGATGATTTTCGGTGCGCTGCGCCCGAAAGCGGCGTCCAGATCGCGGGTCGCGCCCACGTAGTCGAGTCCAAATTTTGGCCAGGCGCTGACCAGCGCACGTTCCTGGCCGTCGGTGAGGCGACCTTGGCGCAGCACGTAACTCTTTATCGGGCGGTGCTTGGAGATATCGTTCATCGCGAATGACGCTAACCGAGGCAGATCGTGTGGGGGCGGCTTAAGCCGCGATTGTTCGAGTGAAACTGTTGATTGAATCGAGGCGCGCCCCATCTCAACACGCGCCTATTCCAATCAAAAGATCATGCCATCGATCGGACTGGATGCGCTGGCAAAACGCTTGCGCGGAATCCGCCCTGCACGGAAGGCTTCGCGGCCGGCCTCAATCGCTTTGCGCATGGCACTCGCCATCAAGATCGGATTGCGCGCGCCGGCAATAGCGGTATTCATCAGCACTCCGTCGCAGCCGAGCTCCATCGCCATCGCGGCGTCTGACGCAGTGCCGACTCCGGCATCCACCAATATGGGCACCTTCGCGTTCTCGACGATGGTGAGGATGTTGTAAGGGTTGCGAATGCCGAGTCCCGAGCCGATGGGAGCCGCGAGCGGCATAACCGCGACGCAGCCCATTTCCTCAAAAGTCTTGGCGACGATGGGGTCATCATTGGTATAGACCATGACCTCAAAGCCTTCCCGGATCAGCACCTCCGCGGCCTTCAGCGTTTGCACGATATCGGGGAATAGCGTCTTCGGGTCGCCCAGTACTTCGAGCTTGGT
>JANMSL010000785.1:0-4264 GCA_031389245.1 Lysobacterales bacterium
ACCGACATGACGGCGAATACCAGCAGCAAATTCAACAACAGGGCGATACAGGTAATCACGCCAAACATTTTGTAGTAGACGATAAAAAACGCGAGTACGAAGACGAACGCGAAGATCACCGCAGTAAGCCCGGCTTCAACATTTTCCTTGCCCAGACTGGGTCCGATGATGCGCTCTTCGACGATGCTGAGCGGTGCCGACAGCGAGCCAGACTTCAGTGATCGCGCCAGATCGCTGGCCTCTTCGGTGGAATCCAGGCCTGTGGTCTGGAATTGAGCACCGAACACGCCGTTGATGGTGGCGGCATTGATCACCACTTCCCTGGTTTCGAAGCTACGCACGATCTTGCCATCGACTTCCACCTCGATCGGTTTCTTGTTGATCAAGACCACCGCCATGCCGTTGCCGACATTGTCCTGGGTAAAATCGAGCATGCGCCGGGCACCTGTCGAATTCAGCGTGACCGTGACCGCCGGGGTACTGGTCTCGCTGTCGAACAACGACGTTGCGTTGACCATCTGATCGCCGGAAGCGATTACCCGCCGCAGCAGAACAATCGGATTGCCCTGCCGGTCGTAGTAGACGCGCGAACCGGCCGGAGCCTTGTCAGTGCCGCGCGCGGTTTCGTCCACTGCATGATATTCAAGTGTGGCCGTCGACCCGATCAATTTGATCGCAGCTGCCGTGTCCTGCAGCCCTGGCAAGTCAATCGCGATTCGCGACACGCCCTGACGCTGAATCAGAGGCTCAGACACGCCCAGGCTGTTGATGCGCTCACGCAGCGTGGTCAGGTTGGCATCGATCGCAGAGCTGATGGCTCGGGCATTTTCTTCCGGCAGGATGGTTCCAACCAACGGAAATGCCGTCTGGGTTGCGCCCACGCCGAGCGCGAACTCGACGCCAGGGTAACGATTGAGCAACAGACCGGCAAAACGATCGCGATCTGCCGCACTACGCAACGTCGCTACCGGACCATCCGCGCCGCGTGTGACCGTGCCGCGCAACTTTTCACCCTTGAGCAAAACGCTGATCTCTTCCAGCAGACGGGTCTCGTTTTGCGCCTTGATGTCCAGTTCGGAGACTTCCATCAGGAAATGCACGCCGCCTTGCAGATCCAGGCCCAACGACATCGGCCGCGCACCGATTGCCCGCAGCCAGGCAGGAACTGTGGACGCCAAGTTGAGCGCAACGGTAAAGGTGCCGTTGTTCGCATCCGGATTGAGCTCTGCAGCAATGGCCTTGAGTGCCGTGCTTTGCGCGCTTTCATCCTTGAGTCGCACCATCAGCCGCGTCTTTTCGATGGCGATCTGCTTGAACTCGATCTTGCCCTTCTCGAGCACGCCTTGCACACGTTCCTTGAGTGCCTCGTCTACATCAGCCGCAGTCTTGCCACCGATCTGCACCGCAGGATCCTGCGGAAACAGGTTGGGCACCGAGTAAATCAGCGCCCATGACATCACCAGGATGATGAGGATTTTTTTCCAGCTTGGTGTATCCAGCATTGCATTTCCCTCTCTGGCACGCACGAACGACGCACCTGCGATTGATCAAACCGTTTTCAGCGTGCCCTTGGGCAGCACGGTGCCGATGGCGCTGCGCTGCACCTTTATCTGGGTGTTGGGTGCAATTTCAACCGTAGCGAAGACATCGCCCAGTTCGATGATGCGGCCCGCGATACCGCCGTTGGTGATGATTTCATCGCCTTTGGCCAGTGCTTCGACCATGGCGCGGTGTTCCTTGGCCTTTTTCATCTGCGGGCGGATCACCATGAAGTACATCAAGGCGAAGATGAAAATGATTGGCAACAGGCTCACAAATGGATCGGTCGCAGCACCAGCGGCCTGCGCGTATGCGTCGGAAATGAACAAGCTCATGGGTTGGGGTCACCGTTGGGGCCACGCCTTGCGGACGGGGCGTGCAAAAGGGCGCGGATTATGCCACAGGGGCAGCCGTTGAGGGTTACTCTCGTTGTGGCACCGGCTCCAGCCTGCGTTTTTCTTTGGCAATCAACACCACTTCGGGCTTGTCCCAACTGCCCTGGACGCGATAGCGGGCGGTAACGATCTCATCCAGAGGCTTGCGCAGCATGTCCTGGGCAAGTACGCCCACGACCGCACCTACGGGCCCACCCGCAACGGCACCGACCAGGGGCAGGGCACTGCGTACGCGCGGCACGACTTCCATTTCCTGGTCGTAATCGCGCGCCACCAGACCGGCGCGACCTTTGATCATGATCTCCGCGGACGGCGCTTCCACGCGTAAATCATCAGTTACGGCATCACCCGCATTGAGCGCGAAACTTCCTTTGATCGAGTCGAAGGCCATTCCGGATTTGAAAAAATCACTGAAGTCGAGCGAAAGCCGTCGGGGAATAGACGCAAAGTTGACCAGTCCAAACAACCGCCCGGCACCGGGTTCGACTTCCAGAATCCGGCCCTCGCCCACTTCCCCCTGCAATGTGCCGCGCACGCGGTGCAGGGCAAATTGCGCCGGGGAGCCAGGCCAAACAGCATTGAGACGGGCTACTGTCTGGCCGCCCTTGATTACGCTGCCATAGCCTAGACCATTGAGCATCTTGCCAATGTCTTCGGCGCTGAAGGTAATGTCGAGCGCACTTTCTTCGCCGTCCGCTTTCAGCTCCCAGCTGCCCGAAGCGCGCATGGTCAGAGTCGGCGAGCGAGTTGTGAGCTCCTGGATGCGCATGCCGGTTTCGCTCGGGCGCGTTTCGATGCGCGCTTCACCAAACTCTGCCGCGCCAAGACGCAGATCCCCCACCCAGATATGCAACGGCGGAACCAGCCCCGGGTCAAGCGGTTTTGACTGCCCGCTCGGTCCAGCCTCGGGCCAATGCAACGTCTTGAAGCGCGCCGTAATACCCGCCACGTCGCTATTTGCTGACGCCATCTCGAAAGTACCATCGACGCCGTCGCCCTTGAGCACGATGCTCGACTGATTCTCGCCGCGAACAATGCGCACGCTGGTATTGGAAAATGCGCGACCCAGCACATCGACCTCTTCGGCATGGACATCGACCTGCAGCGGCACGCTGCTGCCGTCGCCATCGACGTCCAGACTCGCCCAACCACCGAGATCGATGGCCGGCGCTTCACCGCTGATCCGCATTCCAGTCAAAGGCAGCGAGTCGGCCAAGCCGCCGCCCAAGGCGAGGTGACCGCTGAATAGGCGTTCGGGCGTTGCGGCCACTGCGTTGAAGCGCGCCAACTGTCCCAGTTGCATGCGCATCTGACTGCCCGCGAGTGGCAGGCTCAGCTCCAACTCAAAGGGCATCGCAGTCCCCGCGTCCTTGCGCAGCGGCGCCGGAAGGTCGATGGCAATGCCTTGCAGGTCTGATCGCAGCGCCAGATGCTTGGTCGATTGGCCCTGAGCATCCGCAACGCCGATCAGCAGTGTCAGATCCCACTGCGATTTGCCAGGAAATCGGGCGAAGTGCGGCTCCATCGCGGAGACTCCGGCCATCACTGATTGTATCGACAGCTCTCCACGCAAACTGGCCTCAAGCTGATATGCCTCGTTGGCAACGAATTCGCCCAAGGCGATGCTCAGTTCTGCCACGTCCTCATGCAAGCGGACACTCAACGCGTCGGCGCTGAAGCCATGCTCAGTGAAGCGGACACTGCCGCTGGCGCCGTCGAAGCGGAGGTTCCATTTCAGGTCGCGCAACTCGGCGTCATGCAGCGTCACTCGACCATTCGCCCGCAGCGGTCCGAGGTCCTTGCGCAGCGGCAGTTGCAAGACCACATCGACGTCGGCTGCCCCGTCCACGCTGACCCCGACCAACTCTGCGCCGAACTTCTGCTGCAACGGACTGTTGTGGATGAGATCAAGCAACTTGACACCATCGCTGGCGCTGTGCGCGTCAATAATCAACTCGGGACGTTTCAAGTCGTCGATGCTGACGTTGGCGTCATGGATGCTACTGCCCAGCATCTCGGCCGAGGGAATCCCGATCTGCATGGCGTGGTTGATGAATTGCACGCGTGCCGAATGCAGCATCGCCTGCGGCCACAATGGATTGAATTTCACCTCTGTATCGCTGATTGCCACCATCGCGTCAAATCGCCCTTCCCCGTTGCCAAATGGCCAATCATCGAGGTCGCCACGCATCGCGGCGACACCACCATCAATGCGACCCGATTCAAGTGCACGATCCAACCACTGCACGGTGACCGCTGGCATGATGTTGACCGGCCACAGTGCCTTTGCAGCGGTGACACTACCGGGTAGCACGCGCATCACGGCCTCC
>JANMSL010000787.1:0-1593 GCA_031389245.1 Lysobacterales bacterium
CGCCGGATCGCCCAGCATACTCAGCGCGAATGCCGCCTGCGCTCGCGCGAACTCGTCTTCGCTCTGGAGGTCTTCGATCAGGTGGGTGATCGACTCTGGTATGTGATCCATAACTGCCCCCTTTTTCGGTAGTGTCATCCAGTTTTCGCGCTTCGTCCCCGATCATGTTTAGCATCATCGCGGATGACAATCAAGTGAAAGACGACCAGCGAACTGAGTTGATTGGGAAAGGCCCCGATCTCGTCAGATTTGGTGCGGAACTCGCGAAAGAAACGTTCCAACAGGTTGGTTGATCGGGTCAGCGGATGCAAGATAGAATCGAACGTGTAAAAGGTCAAGCACAGATCCACGTCCTTGGCCAACAACCGCACCACCTCAGGCTCCAGCGTCGCCCAGGTTGTGCGAAACTGGGCCAAACGCTCGATGGCCTCGGCACGCGTGGGTGCTTCAAAAATGGCGTGGGCATCAGTTGTCAGTTGCTGCCGACGCAGCCGTTTGGCGGCTTCGTAGGTGAGTTGCTGCTGGGTGAGTGGATCGATCCGGCTCAGGTCACGGTAGCAAAAGGCGCGCTCCAGCCCACGAATCTTGTGTACGACACAGCGCTGCTGCCGGGCGGCAGGCAGATGGGCAGCCATTGCAGCAGGCAACCCGGTACTGCCATCACTCACCACCATCTGCACCGCCGTCGCCTCCATACCGCGGGCAATCAGGGTGCGCAGCAGCTCCGACCAGGCCGCCGTATCTTCTGCGGCAGCCGCTTGATAGTGCAGAATCTGGTGCCGTCCGTCCGGCCAGACGCCCATCACGGTCACGATGACCTGGTCGTCCCCACGCATTTCCCGCCGCTCATGACCGCTCTGGTCGCGCCAGGTGGCTCCAGTTGGTGCCAGGACATGGCTCCACACCCCATCGACGATCAGGATTGGCGGTGTATCGATGATCGGGCGGGTGCGCCACTCCTCCATCGGCGACTGGGCGGCGCGGGTCACACGGTTGATGGCCTCACGCGAGAGCACGCGCCCAAACAGGATATACAGCGCTTCTTGCAGATCGCGCAGCGAGAGCCCAAGGGTGTAGAGATACAAGGCCTGGTCGAGCAGCAGGGGCATGGACAGTTGATAGCGCGTGAGCACCTGCCAGACACGCGCACGGTTGTCCGCACGCAGCTTGGGAACGTGCAAATCCGGAATGAACCCGTGCGTCGTCAGCACGCGCCGCGTATACGTTCCCGAACGATGGCAGGACAGGCAGGGCGTGCGCTGGCGATGGGCCTCCAGCTCTTCCACCAGCGCGGTTTCAAGGGCGGCTTGCACGCCCACCAGGGCATGGCGGCGCAGGTGTGCCGCCAACGTGTCGGTCAAGTCGGTCTGAAAGCTGGCGACCCTGATGCGGTCAACCTGTTGTTTGACGTGGGCAATCGTCGGCATACTGTTCCCATTCGTGAGCGGCGAATCCGCTGGTCAGTATATCCGGTCTCCGCGAAGACTGGATGACACTACCGCGCTTTCCGTTGCCGCTGAGCACCACATGGATGCCGGGTTTCGTCCGGCAGAGGCGGTAAGCCGCGTCGGGAAGGCTGTCGGCCAGCGCCAG
>JANMSL010000803.1:0-5283 GCA_031389245.1 Lysobacterales bacterium
CAGTTTTCGTTATGCGATCATATGACCAATGAACCTGCACCCCGACTGATTCAATGCGTGCGCGATCTGTTCGATGCGTTGATTGATCTCGACTCGTTGCAACGAGAACAGCGTCTCACTGCGCTTGATCTGCCTGAAACCATCGAGCATCAACTACGCAGATTGTTGAATGCCGATCCGCGCGATGCGCCAATCCCGTGCACGCCGGTGGCGCAGGCTGTCGAACAATTGCGTGATGATCGCGACCTGGCGGATCGCCTTATCGGCACCCGTGTCGGTTCCTTTGAGCTACTCGAACTTATCGGCCAGGGCGGGAGTGCGGTGGTGTTTCGTGCGCAACGGGCGGTTGGCGATGCAGTGCAAACGGTAGCACTCAAGCTGATGCGTACCGGCTTGTACTCGGCCGATGCGCAGCGCCGTTTCGCGCGTGAGCAGACCATCCTCGCCCAGCTCACCCATCCCCATATCGCACATCTGATCGAAGGCGGCATCAGCGATAGCGGCGTACCTTTTATCGCGATGGAGTTTGTTGATGGCCTGCCCGTCACGCGCCACGCCGACATCCACGCGCTGGGGTTGCGTGAACGGTTGCGATTGATCATCACGCTTTGTCGCGCAGTGGAAGCGGCGCATGCAGCTTTGGTGGTGCATCGCGATCTGAAGCCATCCAATGTCTATGTCGATATTCAAGGTGAGTTGAAAGTGCTTGATTTCGGCATCGCCAAATTGCTTGAGGATGAAGACACGGAAGCCACACGCACTCAGGCGATTCAGCTGACGCCAGAATACGCTGCACCGGAGCAGTTTCAACCCGGGCCGATCACGATCGCTGCCGATGTGTATGCCTTGGGTGTGATGCTCCGGGAGCTTTTGACCGGTCAATTGCTGGGTCGTGGCGATACCCGCAATGCGTCGACAGTGGCCGCAGACCGGCACGACCGACCCGTTCCTCGCGGCCTGCCCGATCCTGCCTTATTGGCGCGACGATTGCGTGGCGACTTGGATGCGATCATTGCTACTGCGCTGGCGGAGGAACCGGGTCGGCGCTACCACTCTGCGGGTCTGCTTGCTGATGATATCGGGCGTTATCTCGATGGGCGCCCAGTGCGTGCGCATCCACCTTCGCGCTGGTATCGCGCGCACAAGTTCGTGGGTCGCCATCGCGGCGGCGTGTTGGTGACCGCGGTCCTGGTGCTGGCCGTGCTCGCGTCGCTGAGCATAGCGATCCGTCAGGCGCAAATCGCCCGCCAGGAAGCTACGCGCGCCGGGATCGTCCGCGACTTCCTGGTGCGCCTGTTCGAAGTCAACGACGCGGGCGTCGCGCGCGACACGCTGCCGTCTACCCAGACTTTGCTGCGCGATGCCGGCGCCCGCATCGACAGCGAACTGCGCGAGAGCGATCCGTTGCGCGCCGAGTTGCAGCTGCTGATCGGCAATGTCTCCAGGAACCTGGGGCTGCTGGCCGACGCCGGTCCGTTGCTTACGCAAGCCGCCGCCACCGCGGATCGACTTTATGCGCGCGACGATCCGCGCTGGCTGGAAGCCCAGTCCGCCTATGGCGAGTACCTGCTGGCGCATGCCGACTACGCTGAGGCAATCGACGCCCTCGGCACGGCGATCGCGCACGCCCCAAGCGATGAGGCCGGGTCCGAACAGTTGTCCAGGATGCTGCGCGCACTCGCGCACGCAAAGAGCGCCACTGGCAACAAGACCGGCGCTCAGGCCGATCTTGCGCGCTCGCGGGCCTTGGTGACAGCGCGTTACGGCGCGAACTCGCCCCAGTACTACCGGATGCTGGTCGAGGAGAGCGAGCTGGCGGTGCGCTCGGCGGATTTCAAGAATGCGATTGAGACCAAACGCGCCCTGCTCGAACAAGCGCAGCGTCTGTTCGGTGCGCAGCACGTCGAAACCTTTGCTGCGCGCTACGCCCTGGCGTTCGTGCTCTGGAAGTCGGGTGACGTGGCCGAGGCCGAACGCTTGTCCGCGGCCTGCGAGCGCGACTTCGGCATCTACTACCCCAAGCCGAACGAGATGCTGGTCAACGTCCTCAGCTTGCTTGGATCGATACAGATCGTCACCGGCAACCTCGACGAGGCGCAAGCTACCTTCAGGCGCTTGTACCGGTTGCAGACCAACGAGCTGGTCGGATCCAGAACGCTGGGCACCACGCTGCACAATCTCGCCGGGATCGCGTTCCAGCGCGATCGCAATGCCGAGGCGCTGGACCTGGCAATGCAGGCAGCGACGTCCCGGCGCAATCTGTTCGGCGAGGAAACGGTCGAGTACGCTGGCACCCTGCGACTGATCGGGCAGATCCAGAAAGATCTCGGCCACTACGATGCGGCGTTCGCTGCGCTGAATCGTTCCAGCGCAGCGATGCGCAAAGCAAGTGGTGCGGACAACCCCACAATCAGCAACAACGAGTCGTCACTCGCCGACCTGGAGCTCAAGCGCGGCAACTACGACGACGCAACGCTGCACGCGCGGCAGGCGGTCGCTGGACTTGAGCAAGCTTATAGTGCGAACCATCGCTTTCCGGTCGAAGCAAAGATAGTCGCAGCGAAGATCGATATCGCCAAGCGCGACTTCGCCACCGCGCTGAGGTCGTTGAGGCAACTGGAATCCGTGGTCCGCAACGGCGACGCGACACTCACCCGCTTGCTGCCGAATGCGCTTCAAGCGATCGGGGAAGCCGAGGCCGGGGTGGGTCACCACGCGGCGGCGCGCGCGGCGCTGCAGGAGGCGCTGGCGCTGCGCGAAGCTCGAGGTGCACAACCCGACGATGCCGCGGTGGTCGAACTGCGGCGCTTGCTCCGTGAACCAGGTCACGACTGATATCGCACCGACCCGGCTCTCGCTAGCCGCGCCACCGCGTGCACGACGATCCCGGCCCCGCTGGCGAGCAAGTCGGTTCTGGCGCTCGACTCCATGTGCAGGACGACGATGCGCAGTGTGGGCTGCGTCATGGCGCGTGGTTTGGGTTCGAGCCCGTTTTAGCGACGCGCTCGATGGCGCGACGCCCGGCCCAACTCCGTTTCTCGCAAACAAGGGCAACCAAACCGGAGTCAATTACCATGGGTCGTTTCAGTTTTATTCGCGCCAGCCATCTTCACTTCTCAACCATCGCGACCGCAGTAGCGATGTTGCTGATACCACTGTGGGTCGGCGCCGTTCCGCTTACTTTTCTGGTGGGAAGAGACTCGTCGTGCGATTTCGCCACGATTCAGGGCGCCGTTGATGCGGCGCAGTTAAACCCAGGTCCGGACGTCATCCACGTCACCATCCACGGCTCAGGTTACGCCAGGCAGGCGATCAAGGTGGGGGCGCAGGAGCTTGAGATCATCGGTGGCTTTGCGACCTGCGCGAGTGTCGATACGCTCGGTCGAACCACGATCAGCGGCCAGAGTAACGGCGCTAAGAGCGTGATCCAGTTTCGTGGTGCGGGGAATAGGGTTTTGCGCAATCTTTTTATTACCCGTGGTAGTACGTCGTTCTACGGTGGGGTGGGCGGCGGGATCGATTTTGATGGCAGTGGCGAATTGGTGTTGAACAATGTCGGCGTGGGCAACAATGACGCCTATTACGGCGGCGGGATTAACTTTCGCGGGGCAGGCGGGTTTTCCGCCCTGGTACTGGAACACGAAGTCGTCATCAGCGACAACTACGTTTTTGAATCAGGCGGCGGCGTCCGGGTCGAGGGAGATGCGCGACTGATCATGATCGGCGATCAAACCACGATCACGCGCAACGAGGCGCGGGGTTTCAGCGGCGGCGGCTATGGCGGCGGTGTGCAAATAATTCCACCAGCGCACGCGGAGATTGCTTCGCCGGGTTATGGGAATCAGGGTGCGATCACCGACAACCGCGCCAAGCGTGGCGGCGGCATCGCGGTATCGGGGAGCGAAAGTGGCACCACTGATGGCTTTGCCCTGTTGTACACCACCGATCCGCAACGGCCCGTAACAGTGAGTGGCAATGTTGCCAGCGTCGCCGGCGGCGGGGTCTATTTGAACAATGACAACAACAACCTTGACTTATGCGCTTACGAATTTCGGCTCGATGACAACCGGGCACCCGATGGCGCGGCTCTGTTCGCTGCGGAGCACAAAACTTTAATGAACAGCACAAAAAGAGTTGTCATGAACCGCACGACGGATAGATGCGGCCTGGACAACGCTCCGATACTCGGGGCGGTGGCCTGCGCGCCCGGAGTGCCTTGCAATCGCATCAGAGGCAATATCGTCCAGACCGTGGAAGGGCAGCCCGCGGTCGGCTCGACCATCGTGTTCCAGGGCGGCGATTGGCTCGTGGATCGCGTGGCCCTGCTGGACAACACCGCCACCGACCTCATCTATTCGTCTGACCAACAGGGTGATTTCGATTTGCTGAACGATTGCCTGATCGGCGGCAATACGCTCACCCGGCGCATCATGACCACGGCAAGCGGCAACGGCGCCAGAATCGCGATCGGCGGGTGCACGATCGCCAACAACAACCTTGGTGCCAGCAATGTGTTCTCGGCCGCGAACACCTTCGAGCTACGCAATTCAATCCTGTGGCAACCAGGGAAAACCTCGTTAAGCCAATCCGGTGGCGGCCGGACCATCGAGAATGTCATCACCAGTGAAAGCCTCTCGCTCGGTGGCGGTAACGGTTTCACCGTGATCGAAGCCGACCCGCGCCTCGTCGATCCGGGCGCGGGCGACTACCACCTGCGCGCAGGATCGCCCGCCATCGACTTTGCACCTGCTATTGCCGGTGACGATCGCGATTTGGACGGACGGCCACGCGATCAGGATCTGCCGATCCACTTCAATCGCACCGGCGTTCGTGACATCGGCGCTTACGAACGCCAAGCCCTGCTACCACTGGTGCTCAACGGCACATTTGATGCGAATGATCGCCTCTGGAATGTGGGAATCCCCGGCATTTCCGCGCGTGACCCGGCACAGAACATCTCCGGTGCTCCAGGCTCGGGTTCGATGGCAGTGGATTTCGTCAACCCTCCCGGTTACTTCGTCAGACGAATCAATGTTCGCCAACAATGCATTCATCTGCCGGGCCCGGGCACCTACTACTTGAACGGCTATGGCCATACCGTGCCGGCCAGCGCCGTGCAGTCCCAATCGGCGATCTTGTACTGGCAGTTCAGCAGCAACGGCAACGAGGCCTGTTCCAATATCAACGACGTCGACCAATTCGGAGAATTCGTCGTCGGCAACGGCCCCGCCTGGGGACACCCCGCCTACCCGACCTGCATCGTGGTGACCGAGTCGATGTGGA
>JANMSL010000575.1:0-1722 GCA_031389245.1 Lysobacterales bacterium
CCCCGCCAGCCTGCCGCCGGCTATCGAAATCGCGACCAGGGCGATCGCGACGTTGACCACAGGAACGATCAGTTCCCTCAGGAGAGCAACAAGCGTACCCGCCGTCGGAAACAGATAGCGCCGCAGATGCGCGTAGGTCAGCGCAAACAGGATAATCTGCGACAACAGGTATGCAACCGCAAGCGACATGATGCCGTGGCCAATGCGCAGCATCCAAATCGCCGCGCAAAGTGAAACTCCAATCGCGATACACCATGCGACCAGGTAATAGAACTGAGCATTGAACCGCGCTGCGCTCATCATGATGCCCGGGATCCAGAACGCGCAGCCAATCCATGTCGCGAACAGCAGGATGTCCAGAATCGGCAGCCCCGGAAGATACTCGGGAAGCAGGGCCGCGATGATATCCGGAAGGGCCACGCTCGCGCCGCCCGTCGCAAGCAGCGCCAGGACGGTGATGGTCCAGATCGGCTTTAGCAGATAGTTACCGATCTCCTTGGCATCGAGCTCTTTGCTCATGACTTCATAAACGTGCGGCTGGAGCGCTTGCAGAATGCCCCCGAACGTCGAGTACATTGCCATCGTTATCCAGAAGAAGAACGCGTAGACGCCGAGCGCCGACGCGCCAGCATAGGACGCAATCAGGGTGCGCTCCGCCCAGCGCTGCAGGCCGTTGTTGCTGCTGACGATCGCGAGCCCTGTCATCGGCAGCCCGATTCTGGCGAGCCGCAGAAATTCGGTCCGCCGGAGGTCGGTCGGCACCAGGTGGAGACGATATCGGCGGCGGTACAGCACTACGCCAACGGCGCTGGAGATGACGGGCGCAAGCAGCACGATGTAAAGATGAAACTTCCAAACCAACGCAATGACGAGACCAGCGGTGACAGCAGAGACCGCAAGCGATATCCGCGATTGGAGGTCGAAATTCTTGTCGGCGTAAGCCATGAGCTGGTAGATCGCCAGCAGCTTTGCGGGAAATACGGAAAGGCCGATCAGGAACAGGAACACCTGCAGGTCCCGGTCGTTCTGGAATGCTGCGACCGCCAGGATCACCAGCGTCCACAGCACCGCTATGCCCAGTTCACCGATTGCTGTGTGATTCAAGGTTGCTTTTTCGCGCTCGGTATTCCCGGTTGCGCGGTAATGCGGCAGTTCACGGCTGGCTGCCGCAAGATAACCCAGATTGCCGACGCTTGCCATCATGGACAGTACTGAAATGATGGCGAAGGTGCCGAAGCCTGCCGGACCAAGATACTTGGCGGCAAAAAGGGTCTGCAGCGTGATAAGGACGAGACCGATCGCCTGTCGCATACCTAGAAGCAGCGAATCACCGACGATTTTGATTTTTCGGCTCATGCGATCCTGCGTTAAAAAGAAGTCCTTCCAGAGGATGGGCTGCCGCTGCAGCCACAACCTCTCCATGATAGTTGTTCCGTAAGGCGAACGCCGTGATGTCCTAATAAAATGGATTCGCCGCATACGCTCGTCATTCATGCTCGTCCAGTGCCAGCCCGCACGTTGAATCCGGTGCCTGCCAAACAACTTGAATTCAGCGCTGTAACGATCGACGAGCGGAATGGGCCGCGGGCAAGTTCCGCTCGTCGATCGTTACAGCGCTGAATTCAAGTTGTTTGGCGGGCACCGGATTCAACGTGCGGGCTGGCACTGGACGAGCATGAATGACGAGCGTATGCGGCGAATCCATTTTATTAGGACATCACG
>JANMSL010000576.1:0-11532 GCA_031389245.1 Lysobacterales bacterium
CCCTGGGGCGCTGTGGCTTCGATGGTGAACATGATCTTGCTGATGTCGAGCAGCAGATAGGATTTTTTCGATCCGCGCTGGAAGTCGAAAAGACTGTCGATGCTGTAGGTGAGAAAGTGCGCGCCTGCGCCAATCTGCAGCTGGAAGTCGGCCTCGTTGTGCACTTCCTTGATGGTGGCGCTGTAGCTCAAGCTGGCCTGCTTGTCCGGGTCGCTGGAAAACTGGCCATAGAGGTTGGCCACGGCCTGCTGCAGATTCGCCTTGACCGGGTTGCCGACCTGCTGGCTGACCATACCGCCCTGCACCAGGTTTTTTACGTCGGATGACAATTGCATCGGTTGCAGGGCGTTGGTCTCGCGCTTCCACGATCCATTCAGATAATCGATGATGTTGAAGATGGAACCCGGCACTACCTCGTTGATCTGGGCAGCGATGTCGGCCGTCATGAATGAGTTGTCGTCCAACGAGACTTTGACAATGGACGAGACACAGTCGACCTCGGGAGACGACGTCGGCTGGTTGACGATCAATTTGGCCTTGCCCAGGCGCGTGGCATTGGGAATGATCGTGGTGGTACGCGACGGGCCAATCCGATAACGCGAGGTCAGCGTACGTCCATCGTCAGTGCGGCGAATCTTTTCAATCACGCTGTTCAGTGCTGCGCTGCTGCGCAGCTGATCACGCGGGGCAAACTGCGGGGGCAAGGTCGCCTCCAGCGCGAACAAGGCGCCGGGGCCAGCGTACTGCACCATGGGTGCACCATTATTCGCATTGCCGGAACCGCCCTGCACGTACCAATACTTCCCGGATTGCTCGCCGCGGATGTGAAAACCCTTGTCGGCGGCGATCAGCGAGAAATGCAGATTGGCCTGATCAACATAGTCCCACTGCAGGATGGGTGCATTGTCCGCCAGCGACTCGCCGGCCACGTTCAAGTAGCGGTCACTGTGCTTGGCACGCAGGGTGAACACGCCATTGCCGATGTTCTTCAGTTCAAATTTGTGGTTCTCCTGGTTGGCAAAATCCCATTGCACCAGGGTCGCACCATTTCCCCGGTCGCCCCCGGAAATGGCCAGGTATTTTCCGCTATCGACTACTTTGACGTAATAGACACCGTCGGCGATGTCCTGCCGATTCAACAGCTTTTGCGTGCTTACGCCGCTGTGATGGGCGCGGATGCTCTCGGTTTCGGCACTGAGGGTCCAGGAACCGATCGGTACAAGGGCCAGCAGGATCAGCTTGCCCAGTAATAGTCTGCTCATAGTGTTTGCTCGCGGGTGATGTCTGGACCTGGATGAAGCCGCAACGGATGCGACTTGCCGAAGCGTGTGTGTGCTTGCTGATTGCACAGACGACAGTTCGCCGCTCGGGCTGACATGGCGGCATGCGGCTGAGCCCGATGGCCGGTGTCGCGGTACGATCACGTTGCGATCGTGCACAATGGCGGTTGCCGCTTGCGCAGAAAGTCGCGATGATCACGCAAGAGGCCCGAGTGACGATGAGCGGCGAACGTCCGACCAATTCTGATTTGCCGACGCAGATCCAGAGCAAGACCCCGAGTTCGACCGACCCGCAAACGGACGGCACGCTTGTTGTCGAGCATGCGCCTGGGGTGAAATCGGCATCGTCGATGAAGGTATCCATGACCGACGCGCCGAGCGAGTCGCATCTTTCGCTGATCGGAAAGGTGATCGGGCCCTACCGGATTCGCGCCGAACTTGGTGCCGGCGGAATGGGCGCGGTGTATCTGGCGGATCAATTGGAACCGGTGCGCCGCCAGGTGGCGTTGAAAGTGATCAAGGCCGGCATGGACAGCGAGGATGTGATCTCGCGCTTCCAGTCGGAACGCGAACTGCTGGCGCTGATGAATCATCCCAACATCGCCCAGGTGCTCGATGTCGGCGCTACGCCGGAAGGGCGCTTGTATTTTGCCATGGAGTACGTGCCCGGCGTGCCGGTGAACGAGTTCTGTGACCGTCGCGGCATGGACATCGCGCACCGGCTGGAGCTGTTCCTGCAAATCTGCGAAGGCGTACAGCACGCGCACCAGAAGGGCGTTATTCACCGTGATCTGAAGCCGACCAATCTGATGGTTGCCGATTACCAGGGCCAGATGCTGGTGAAGGTAATCGACTTTGGTATCGCCAAGAGTATGGATGGCGGACGCGGCCAAACCGGCTCCACGCGCATGGGTGTGCCGATCGGTACACCGGCCTATATGAGCCCCGAGCAGGCCGCGGGTGACCTCGCTGCGATCGACACACGCACCGATGTCTATTCGCTGGGCGTGGTGTTGTACCGGCTGATCACCCATGAGCTGCCTATCTCAGGCGACACGATCGCACGGGCAATCGACAGCGATCTGGCGCGCGTGTTGCGCGAGGCGCATATCCGGCCCCCAAGCAAGAAGGTGCTGGAGATCGCGAAAGACACCAAGGTCAGTCAGTCGGAATGGAAACGGTCGATGGCCGGCGATGCGCAGACGCTGTCGCGGACGCTCTCCGGTGACCTTGACTGGATCACGCTCAAAGCGCTCGAACGTGATCGCGACCAGCGCTACTCATCGGTGTCGGAACTGGCCGCAGACATCCGTCGTCACCTGCAGGGTGAGGCGGTACTGGCAGGACCGCCGAGCAAGCTCTACCGTGCAAGAAAATTCATCGCGCGCAACAAGCTGATGGTCGGTGCCGCGGCTGCGGTAGTGCTGTCTCTGATCCTCGGCATCATCGCCACCAGCTATATGACCATCGAAGCGAGTCGGCAGCGGGCACGCGCGGAGGCGGCTTTGGTCGAAGCGCAGTTGCAACGTGATCACGCCGCCGAGGAGTCGGCGCGTGCGATTGCCACCCGCAGTTTCCTCGAAGAAATGATTGCCGCACCCGATCCGTGGAAGTTGGAAGGCGGTTCGCCGGAAACGCGCAACGTGCGTGTCGTCGATGCGCTAGCGGCCGCTGCCGCGAACCTGGACAAGAGTCTCGCCGACAATCCGGCGTTGCGCGGTGAGATCGCGACGATGCTGGGACGCACGCTACGGCGCCTGGGGCAGTTGAATGCATCGCGCACGCAACTGGAATCGGCAGTGCAACTGCTGCTTCCGATCTATCCGGAGCATTCACTGCCACGCCTGCAGGCAGAAATCCAGTTGGCGATCACACTCGGAGAACTCGGTGAGTTCGAGTCGGCGGACAAGACCATGGTGCGCTTGCTGCCCGTGCTCGACAGTACCCCGGGATTGGCGGCAGATGTGATCATCGATGCGCGTCGAACTGCGGCGGCGGCGGCCAATGGCGTTGGCGATGGCGCACGCGCGGAGCAGATTGCGCGTGACAGTCTGCGCGTTGCCGAAAAAGTGTCGGGTCAGGAGAATGCCACCAGTGGCGCGCAGGCCGCGCTCGCCGACATTCTCGGCGAGCAAGGCAAGTGGGAAGAGGCCGAACGTCTGATCAATGAGGCCTACACCAACGAACAATTGCGCCATGGCCGTAGTCATCCGGTGGTGGTGCAACTGCTGTCATTGGTTGCCAACCTGGCTTATCGGAAAGGGGATTACACGGTCGCCGAAGCGCGTTATCGGGACGCGGCAAATCTCGCCGAACTGTCGCTCGGGGCCAGGCATCCGGAGACACTGCGCTTCCAGGCCCATGCGGTGCTGGCACTCGCCGATGGTGGCGCGTTTGAAGCGGCGTTGCCCGAGTTTCGCGCACAGATTCCAGTTCGTGCGGAGGTGATCGGGGCCGACCACCCCGACGTTTTGACCATGCGCTCAAACTACGCCAATGCGCTGCGCGCGGCCGGTCAGGAAGATGCGGCTGAGGCGGAGATCGAGGATGTTTTCCGTCGTCGCCGCGCGACCCTTGGTGACACCCATCCGGACACCCTCAGCGCGATCAATGTGCTCGGCGTCATCGCCCGCCAGCGCAAGGACTTCGCCAAAGCCGAAGTGCTGTTTCGGCAGGCATCGGAGTTGTATTTGAAGGCCAAGGGGCCGATGCATCCCGAGTCAGTGATGACCCAGGCAAACTACCTGGCCTCGGTGCGCGATTTGGGCCGCATTGACGAAGCCGTCGCCGGCTTCAGCGAATTGCACAAGCGTGCCGAGCAGGTATTTCCGGCCGACCATTGGTTTCTGGCTGTCATTCGCGGCCATCTCGGACTCTCATACATGGAGGCGAAGCGCTACGCGGAGGCAGAGCCAATGCTCAAGCAAAGTTACCAAGTCGTGCAGAAACAGTTTGGCGATGACGACGGGCGCAGCAAGGCGTTCCGCGCACGGCTCGCGGAGCTTTACACGCGCTGGGGCAAACCGGCCGAAGCCGCCAGTTACATCCAGCCAAATCCGTAGAAGGGTGGGTACAACCCACCCTCGTCGGGTGTTCCGGATCGGCGGGTTGCACCCACCCTTCGCGGCAAAACCACACTCAATTCGGACAGGGCGGAATAACCGTCGGGTTGGACTCCATACCATCGCCAAACAGCACTGGATCGAAGCACGCGGGTCCGCCGACAAAGTGGATCGCATCGAGTTCCGGACGGTAGCTTCCGAAACCACCCGCGGTGAGGTTTACCTGCCAGGTGTCAACACCAACGCGTGTTGCGTTCGAGGAAAAGTCGTACCACGCGATGCTGTCCGGATCGCCCGCTATCAGCGGAGCAAAAATACGAAACGTCCACAGTGGCGAGACGAATGCAGCACCGTGATAGCGGATACGTATGCTTGCGCTACTGCAGCCGAGCACCTCAAAACTGTTGGTTCCGAGCGGATGCGAGTAGTAGTCTGCGCTTCCATCGACGGCATCCAGTCCCAGGGCCGCCGGCGCGATCAGCTGCACATCCACCGCCTGCGCCGTTCCGTTGCTACACGCGGCACTGCCTAAACCATTGATCAGGTCGGTAGTCACCGCGCCAAGCGCGCTGCCGCTGGGTTGGCGAATGCTGACGCCGATCGATCCGACATCCCTTTGCGTTGCATCCATTTGCCCGTCGCCATTGCCGTCACCGGGTCCGACAATGCCACCTGGTACATCGGGGGCCAGATTCTCGACAGCATCTGGAATGCCATCGTTATCCAGGTCGGGTTCGCGGGTGATACTGACGACACCGGCATCGGTGCCGGCATGCAGCACGTCCGGATTGAACGGATCGACCGCAACCGTGTGTGCCGATTCCGCGGGCAGGCCGATGCTGATCGAAAGCCAGACAATGGACTGGGTGCCTGCGTTCCAGACGCCGCGATAGATTGCACCGGGGTTCGCTTCATAGCCGCCAGCGGCGGCGTACAGTATGTTGTGATCCTGCGGGTCAAAGGTCAGCGCGCGCATTTCGACACTGCCGTTGATTCCCTCATCCTTGCGCACCCAGTTCGCACCCGCGTCACTGCTGCGATAAATCGTCGAATAACCGGTGTCGCGCAGATCGGTCAGCGCCGCCCAAAGCACGTTGCTGTCGGTCGGGTCGATGAGCAGCGCCGCGACGTCGAGCTGGGTATTGTTGAAACCCGATTTCGTCGGCAGGCCGTTGTTGTTGAGGTGTGTCCAAAGGCCACCCGAATTGGTGCTTTTGAAGATACCGCTGGCCAGATCAGCGGGGTCGACCGGATCACCAGTATCGAAATCGTCGTAGATCGCGTCGGTGCCCAGATAGAGCACTGCACTGTTGTTCGGGTCGACGACGAGTGCGTTCGGCGTGATGCGCTGGGAGACATCGTCATTGCTGAAACTGGTGGGCAGACCGCTGCCGACGCCATCGAGCGCGGACCAGGTCGCCCCTTGGTCGGTGGTGCGCACGATCCGGTGGGTCAACTCGTAAGTTGTCACTGGACCGACAACGGTCTCAACCACATGACCCTCGGCCAGCGCGTAGATCCTTTGCAATCCGCCGGTTGTGCACGGACCCGAAGGTGGCGGTGTCGGGCATGAACGCGGATCCAGGACCAAATCGCGAACCAGCCCGATGTTGGCATGGCCGGTGACATCCTGCGGCAGGTTTCCGTCCATGGTCAGCCAGTTCACGCCATTGTTCACGCTGCGCAATAATCCGGCACCCAAATACGCTGGGTCGACCCCAGCACTGGCACCACCTGCGTACATCACGGTGTTCGCAATATTGCCGCCCAGTGTGGTCGGATCAATACGCAGTGACTGCAGTTCGGTGGCGCGGACACCGGTATTGAATGGTGCCCACGATAGCGCCTGATCGGTGCTGCGATACAGCCCTGGCGAAGTCACTGCATAGCCGCTGTGCCCGGCCAACAGCACATTGCTGCCGCCCACTGCATTGAGTGACGGGTGCGGATGGATGGCGAGCGCACGCACGCCGACACCCGCTGGATTGGTGGCAACGGCCGCCCAGCTGGGCGCGCTTTCTTCACGCACAAACACGCCCGACCCTTCTGTCGTTGCAAACAGCGAAGTGCCCGGTGCCGGATATCCGGGTTGCGGAACCAGCCGCCAGACCGCCGCGCGGATGGGCACGTTGCCGGGAATGGAAGTATAGGAAATGTTCGGTGTGAGGCCGTCGTTGTAAGGCAGAAACGTCGGCGAGGGATTCGGCGCGAACCACACGAATGCTCCGTCGGAACGCGCAAAATAGGATTTGAGTGGATCGGTCGGGTGCGCCGTGATCCGGTCCGCCGGACCATGTGGGCCGGTCCAGCTCGTCCCGCCATTGGCGCTGTGGTAGATGTTGGAGTCGATCACCGCAAACAACGAGCCGGAGGCGCCGGTGCCGGCAATGAAGCTCAAATCCTGCACGTCCGGTTGATAACCCAAGGTGCCGAACAGATTCAGGCTTGGCGCAAAATTTGCGCCGCCGTCATTGCTGCGAAAAAGCGAGGCCTGGTTTACCGCGCCGCTGCCATAGATGCCGACGTAGACGACGTTGCCATCCAGTGGGTCGACGGTGATCGAGGCGATACTTGCGTCCGCCGGCAGGCCAGTGCCGATGCGTACAAAGGCCTCGCCACCATCACTGCTCTTGAACAGTTGCGGCAGCCCCGTGGTCGATTGCGACCCGCCGCCGATGAACAACGATCCCGCTTCGCCGGCAACATCGCTGATCACGCTGAACAAGAAATCGTCGTCTAGATCGTCATCAAGAATCTGCCAGCTGTCGCCACCATCGTCGCTGCGATACAGCCGCAGCGACGAGTCGAAGGTGTACAGCGTATCCGGCGCCTCCAGATCAAGCGCCAAGGGCAATGGGTACACGCTGGTTGCAACCAGGCCATTGCTGGATCGCGCCCAGCTCGCACCGGAGTCCTGAGTTTTGTACACCGAACCACGCGTCGTGGCATACGCGGTTTGCGGGTCTATTGGACTGAATTTCAGCTCGAACACTCCGCCACCGAGTGGGCCTGTGCTGGTCCAGACTGCGTTCCCCGCTGAAACCGTGCCGACAAGCATGATCAGCGCACCGCAACCCCATCGTCGAGCCGTCTGCATGGTCCGCTCCCCACTGGCGAGCGCAGAGTGTAACGCCGCAGGCGGATGGTGATGTTACGTACGGTTAACTTTCGAATTCGGCGTGATCGCGTGGAGTGCGTCGGCTGTTCCGAGCACCGCGAGTAGCGTGCGATGGGGGGTTCTGCCATTCATTGGGCAGCGCTGCGGAGTGCCCCTTGCCGCAAACTTGGCTGCGTCGGGCCAGAGTTGCTTTTCCATGCAACGAGGAGGTTCAGGCGCGCTGACACCATTGTCCTCACTTTGCTAGATGCTGGGTGTGCAGCCCAGAGCGACGCCCTGGGCTGCAATCATGCGCGTAGTTGGCGCTCAGTGGCCTTCATCGCTGTGCAATCGGCGGCGTCGCTCAACACAAAACCGCACAGACTCCGGTCTGACTATGCATTCTGCGCCGCGACGCTCGCTTCGCGTAGCTTCTGCGCACATTCCTCGCAGCACACTTCCACCGAACGTCCACCAATGGTCACTTTGATGGCATTCGCGTCGAGCTCGTAGTCGCAGGCCGCGCAGGTTTTCTTGGACATGGCACTCTCCAGATTCGCCCGGATTGGGCACGACTAGAAGACCATAGGGTGGGCGATGCCCGCTGTCGAAATCTTTAGCGGTTGCGGCCCGTCTTCAAATCACCCAGCGCCGTGCGCGCTACGCGGGAATCGTTGTCGCCTGCGTCCTGGACACGATTTTGGTAATGGCGCTTCGACGATACACGCGCGTCCGATCTATGCTCCAACGGCCGCGCGGGCGCCGCGCTTGAACGCCGCGGCTGAGCGTCCTCAACTCCGTCGAGCGCGCGAGCTGAGTGCCACCATCGTCTGCAGCGGCCACGGCAATTGGCCTCACACGTCACTGCCGCTCTCAAATCAACTTCGCCGAGTGTGTTGCGCGACACGGGCTGGAACTGCGGCGCAGGTCCAGCCCGTTCGACAAGGTCGACGCTCAGCTCGCGGTGATGAACGGGTCCCAATTGACGAAGTAGCTGGTAGGGCGGAGTCCACCCGTGGTCACTTCGATCTGGATCTGGTACGTCTGGGACCCTTGCGTTGTGGCCTGTCCGATCCAGTAACTGCCCTGCGGTTCTTGACCGATGGCGGGTTGCTCTTCCGGATAACCCTGACTGCCGAAGACGCTGCCTTGCGACACGGTAAAGCCGGTGATGATGACGGTATCCCCGGTGTTGGGATTGATCGGCACGGAATTGAAGCCGATCAGGCTGCCGTCGTCGGTGTGGGTGTTCAACTCGAGGGTGCCCTCGTTGCTGCTGCCTCCGGCGAGCTGGTTGTCCATCATGTAAACGCCGTTGCCGATGTTGTCGCCGTTTTGTGCAGCGACATACTGGGTATCGACGGCGATAGTGATCGACGTTTGCGGGATCAGCTTGGAACGTGCAGCGCGGCCTGATGTGGTGTTCATGCTCGGAAATCTCCTATGACTGGATATGGCTTTTCTCGATACCGAAAACCATTTCTGGGTTCTCGGCGGGGTTTGTTCAATTCACCAACAAACTCGGCGTGACCTTGGTTGTAATTCCCGATCCACCGGCGACTTGTGCACTGAAATTGATCGTGTAGTTCGCATTGCCTGCTGCTTGCACAGTGCCGGTGAAGGCGTTCGGATTGTCCGGCGCCGCCTCCGGCTGCCCGCTCGCGCCGAATACGGATGCGTTCGAGATCGACTCGATTTGCAGCTGCGTGGTTGAGTTTGGGTCGACATTGAAAATCTGCCAGCAGATGTTGGTACTCAGGGCGACGGCGGTGGCGAGCGACGCGGTGCCCTCCTGCGAGCTGCCGTTGTTGACACGGTTGTCGACCAGGTAGACGCCTTTGGCCGATCCGTTCTGCAACGCGTTGGTATCCACCCAGAGCTGGATGAATGTGGTGCAATTACTGGTCTGAATGTTTGGCATTGGAGTGCTCCTTGTTGAAGGTGGGCGCTAGCCCGTTGTCGGATAGTGCGCCGAGGTGCTGCGTTTTCCTTTAGCCACGGCGGCGCGGTTCGAGGTGCTTCCATGCGGAGATCAAGACCGCCTTTTCACTACGTTCGCCGTGCAAGTTGCTGTTCCATTCGAAACGAGAGATGTCGCTCGCGTATCGATCCGGTCACTGGCTTGCCGTTGAATTTGCGTCCTCGATGGCGCACTGCAGATTCTCCAGAAATAGCGCTGGCAAACGGGTTCAATGCGGTATCAGACGGGGAGCATTTGCGGTGCGCGACCTATGTGTCTGACACAGCGAACTCGTCGCCGAATGACCACGCCGCGTCTCGCTGATTGCTGATCAGCGGACAATCTGTCGCCCGGCGCTACGGCCGAGCAGCCGTCTATGCGTAGTATTCCTTCTGCTTGAGTGACATGTTGGCGCGCAGCTGCAGCCCTCGCTGGCGCTTGACTGTGCGGGAGCGCGGCGTACGATCACGTGAGATGGCATTGGATTTCCCATTCTTTCGATTCCTTTAACGCCAGTGCAACTGCATACGCTGTTCGAGCTGGCTGCGTATGCGGTCGGGTTCCAGTTGTTTTTACGTGAGCGCCGGCGTTTTCCGACTACGGCAGAACTCACGTTGTCGATTCGCCTGGCGCTGATCACGGGTGCCATCCTCGGCGCTGCGATCGGTTCCCGGCTGTCTTGGTGGCTCGAAGATCCCGTCGTTGCTTTCGCGCACTTTCCCGACGTGGTCGCGATGATGCAGGGCAAATCGATCCTCGGTGGGCTACTCGGCGGCGTTGTCGGTGTCGAGATCGCGAAATGGCGAACACAGGTGCGCGAATCCACTGGCGATGCGTTCGTCGCGCCGATCGTCGTCGCGTTGATCATCGGTCGCATCGGTTGCCATCTGACCGGACTGAGCGATCACACTGCCGGTCTGCCATCGGCGCATGCCTGGGCTTGGGATTTCGGCGACGGCATCGGTCGCCACCCAACGGCCTTGTATGAGATCGCGTTTCTCGTCGCCTGGGCGGTTGTGATCGCGGTATTGGCGCAACGCCTTGTCGAGCGCGGCGATCGTTTCCGCTTGCTGCTGCTGGGCTATCTCGGCTTCCGTTTTTTTATCGAGTATCTGAAACCGCTACCGTTCGCGTATGCATTTGGGCTGTCCGGCCTGCAATGGCTGTGTGTAGGCGCTATGGTGTATTACGCAGTCTACGTGCCGCGCATTCTGCGAACGGTCTTTAGGCGATCCACATGAGCAAGTTGCGGCCCTATTTGTTCTACGACAGCGCGGTGTCGGTGTGCACCACTTGCCTGATGCGGGTCGAGGCGAAAATCCTGATTCAGGACGAACGCGTCTATCTGGAGAAATGGTGCCCTGAGCACGGTCGCGAGCGCGTACTGATCGCCGATGATGCGGCGTACTACCGTTCTGCACGCGAGACCTGGATCAAACCGCCGGAATTGCCGCGGCACTTCGCCACGCCACAACGCTATGGCTGCCCTTACGACTGCGGGCTTTGCCCCGAGCACATGCAGCACGCCTGTCTGGCGCTGGTGGAGCTTACTGACCACTGCAATCTGCGCTGTCCGATCTGCTATGCCGATTCGGGCCCACATCGCGCCGGCTTTCGCGACCTGGCGACGATCGAGAAGATGCTAGACGCCATCGTCAAGACCGAAGGCGAGCCCGATGTGGTGCAGTTGTCCGGCGGCGAGCTGACCTTGCATCCGCAGTTTTTCGAAGTGATGGACGCCGCACGGCGGCGGCCGATCAAGCACCTGATGTTGAACACGAATGGCATCCGCATCGCGCGTGATGCAGAGTTTGTCGAACGTCTCGCCGCGTACCGCAGCGGATTCGAGATTTATCTGCAGTTTGATTCACTGCGCGATGAGGCGTTGACCACGCTGCGCGGAGCCAAGCTGCGCGACACGCGCATGCGTGCGCTCGATGCGCTCGATGCGCACGACTTGTCGACAACGCTGGTGGTCACGGTGATGCGCGGCGTCAATGACGATGAACTGGGCGACATCATCGAATTTGCCAAGTCGCGGCCCTGCGTGCGTGGCGTGACGTTCCAACCGGTGCAAGCCGCCGGTCGACTCGATGGTTACGATGCCACCAAACATCGCCTCACCTTGACCGA
>JANMSL010000055.1:0-2690 GCA_031389245.1 Lysobacterales bacterium
GGTGTGATCTGCCGCAGCAAGGCCCTGCGCCCGGCCAGCAGATGCGCGCGCGCATCGACCAGATCGCGCGCGTTCAAAGCCTCGATCAACTCATTCGCCGGTCCCGCATCGCCCTCGTCCAGCCCGGCGTCGGCTTGTTTGAACAGCGATTCGAGCAGCGCCGCGCGGCCCATGCTGGCCTGGGCATTGCGCGGGTCGATCGCCAGTGCTTTGGCGTACCAGTCCATGGCGTTATCCTCGGCCGGAGTGAGCCAATGACGCTCGCGCACCGCCTCGCCGGCTTGCTGGAGTGCATCCCCCAGGGTTTTACTCTGGGTTTCGTCAAGCTGGCTCGGCTCGGTCGGCGCGGCTTCGTCCAGCGCAGCGACGGCAGCAATCGCTTCAGGCGTTACCGCATCGTTATCGAACTGCTTGGGCATCGGCGCGCGCGGCGCGGATGCAACGCTGGCGTCACTACCCCAGGTTGGCCAATGCAACTTCTCCAAAAGCGGAAACACCCAGCGCCAGGCCATCGCGAACACAAGCAGGCCCAGGCCGAACACGGCGCCGAGCTTTTCCTTGCGTTTGGACAGAGAGGACATGATCGATCCCGACTTTCACTACACTGCGACTTCAGCTTGTCGGACAACATAGCCACAGCGCCTATAGGGAGGCAACCTTGACGCCACAATGGATCGATGAACGCGTCAGCCTGGCTTCAGTCATCGATGCGATGCAGGCCGCGCCGCGGCACGTACTGGACACCGAGTTCGAACGCGTGCGCACGTTCTGGCCCAAGCTGGCGCTGATCCAGGTCGCACTGAGCGACCGTATCGCGCTGATTGATCCGCTTGCGCTGGACGATCTGGGCGCGTTGGCCAGCGTGCTGCATAACGGCGCACCGTGGCTGATGCACAGCGCCAGCGAGGACCTGATCGCACTCAAACCACTGTCTGCGCAGATGCCGCAGCGATTGTTCGATACGCAGATCGCCGCCGCATTGTGTGGCCTTGGCACCGCGCTCAGTTACCAGAAGCTGGTCAAGCTGGAACTGGACGTCGACCTCAGCAAGAGCGAAACCCGCTCGGACTGGGTGCGTCGCCCGCTATCGGCCGAGCAGATCGAATACGCCGCCGACGATGTGGTGCATCTGGAAGTGCTTGCCGATCGACTGGGCGTACGCCTCGATCAGCTGGGACGAATGGAATGGCTGTGGCAAGACGGCGCCCGCCAGATCAGCGCCAGCTGGGAAATGCCCTACCCCGACAATCCGCATCACGAATATCGCACCGCGTTCAAACTCCCGCTGGAAGCGCAGGTGCGCCTGTGTGCGTTGTTGCGTTGGCGCGAACAAGTTGCGCGCGAAGACGACCGACCGCGCACCTGGGTCATCGACAACGCCATCGCCATGGATTTCGCCAACACGCCACCCACGTCGGGTCAGGCGGTATTTGCCAAGCTGCAGAGTTGTCGCGCGTTTCCACGGCAACGCGCTGGCGAAGTGATCGACCTGCTCGCCAACGCGCAAACCGACGACCAGTTCCGTCCCGCACCGATGCCATTCGACCGAGACACCGAACAACGCATGAAGTCATTGCGCGAACAAATCGAAACCCGCGCCGCCGAACTCGCCATCGATCCCAGCACCCTGTGCACCCGCCGCCTGCTCGAATCCCGCGTTCGCGAAGGCCGCTGGCCCGACGACTGCACCCCATGGCGCGTAGACCAACTCGAACCCCTGGCCCGCACAACCCTGTAGGAGCGCACCCGGGCGCGACCAACCCCACGATGGTGTGTACTCCCACCCCCGCACAACCACCGCCGCGACACCTTCAATCGCGCCCGGGTGCGCTCCTACAACACCCTTGGCACGCCCCCACCCCCTCGCTATCATCGCCCCTCTTCGAGCCCACGCCCTGCGGCCCGCTCGAATCAAAAACGTGGGGCGGTAGCTCAGCCGGGAGAGCGTCGCGTTCGCATCGCGAAGGTCGTGGGTTCGATCCCCATCCGCTCCACCAAATCCAGGTTTACCAAGCCTCACCAAGGGCCAGGCACCCGCGTGACTGGCGGATCTTTTCAGACTTCGGGATTCCCAGAACGATCCCAGAAAGCGGCCAGCATGCCGTTGCCCATCTTTTCACGCATAGTCAGCTGCTGCCCTCTCCAGGCAGAGTCACCCTGAATCTGTTTGCGAACGGTGCCGTGATGAGTGCTCTCGAAATCTCGTTGTCGCCGCAAAAGACAATGACGCTGCGTCCGACATTCTTTCGCGTGTAGCGCAGCATGCGGGCTTCGCCCTGGTTGGTAAGCGTTACCAGGACAGCGACTTCCCCTTTGTAGAGCGCTTTGGCTGGCACGAGAGTGGCCACATGCTTTGGCTCGATGATCGAGCGACCAGTCGCGCTGCCTTTGGTATCGACTGCTCGAACCGACATTGGACAGGCAGCCACCAGTCGAGCTGACACTGAATCCTCTCGAGCCGGCGCGCGCTGCACGCCGCATGCCACGGAGAGGAGAAAGAGCACGGGAAGCAGGTGAGCGGTGCGCATCATGATCAGCACCTGTCGGGTATTCGGTCGGCGTAATTTAACAGCGACAATCGTCGAATCGTCCACTGACGATCACCGGCATCATGGCGTTGCGCTCAGCCTTACGGTCGGGTCTCGGTAGTGATGCCGGCGACGGCATCACGCAGCTTCAGTTGGCCGAAC
>JANMSL010000067.1:0-3712 GCA_031389245.1 Lysobacterales bacterium
CCGCTCCCACAAACTGTCGCTCCCACAAACCCCGCATCCATCAAAGGGCATAGCCAAACTGTTGACGGAACTGATTGGCGAATTCGGCATAGTCGAAGCGTTGATTCTGCGTGCCGTGGTGTTCGATCTTCAGCGCGCCCATCAGGCTGGCGATGCGCCCGGTCGTGGCGAAATCCAGACCGCGCATCAACCCGAAAATCAGGCCGGCACGAAACGCGTCGCCACAGCCGGTCGGATCGACCACACGCAGCGCGCTGGCCGGCGGAATGACTATTGCTTCGTTCGGGGTATTGATGACCGCGCCCTTGGGGCCGAGGGTGACGACATAGGCCTTCACTTTTGACGCGATGGTCTCCGCGCTCCACCCGGTACGTTCCTGCAACACCTGCGATTCGTAGTCGTTGACGGTGACGTAATCGGCTTGTTCGATAAAGGCGCGAAACTCCTCACCATTGAACAGCGGCATCGCCTGGCCAGGATCGAAGATGAAGGGAATCCCGGCCGCAGCGAAGTCAGCGGAATGCTGCAACATCGCATCACGCGAATCTGGCGCGACGATGCCGAACTTCACTCCAGATACGTTGGCGACGTGCGATTCATGTGAGCGCATCATCGCCCCGGGATGAAATGCCGTGATCTGGTTGTCGTCCAGATCAGTGGTAATAAAGGCCTGTGCGGTGTAAAGATCGTTGATCTGTCGCACATGATCGAGACGAATGCCGCAGGCCTCGAAATGCTCACGGTAGGAGCCGAAATCCTGACCCACCGCAGCCATCGGTATCGGATCACCACCGAGCAACTTGAGGTTATAGGCGATGTTACCGGCGCAGCCACCGAACTCGCGGCGCATGCGCGGCACCAGGAATGCAACATTCAGGATATGTACCTTGTCCGGCAGGATATGGTTCTTGAACTGGTCCTGGAACACCATGATGGTGTCAAACGCAAGCGAACCACAAATCAGAGCGGACATCGGCATTCCAGTGTGCGAAGAGACAAGAGGCGCATGGTGGCGAGGGCTTGACCGCATGGCAAGCCCCCCGCAATTCGCGCTACTGCTCGGCGCAGCGCTTCGGCGCTGGCGATCGCCGCGCAGAGCACATGCAGCCCGCTCACAATCGCTGTTTGAGCAGTGCGTTGAGCTGCGCCGGATTGGCTTTGCCCTTGGTCGCTTTCATCAGTTGGCCGATGAGGAACTGGAAGATTTTTTCGTCTCCCGCCTTGAACTTGGCGACTTGCTCCGGGAATTGCGCGACGATCGCATCGATGGCCGCGGCGAGTGCACCGTCGTCGGTGATCTGGCGCAGCCCGCGCTTGTCGATGACCGCATCGGCGCTGCCCTCGCCCGCCCACATCGCCGCAAAAACATCCTTGGCGATCTTGCCGGAGATCGTGCTGTCGACGACGCGCGCCAGTAACTGCGCCAGCGCAACGGCATCAACGCGGCTCTGTCCGATGTCGAGTTGATCCGTGTTCAGTGCCGACGCCAGCTCACCCAACACCCAGTTGGCGCACAGCTTGGCCTGACCTGGAAAAGCGACCAGCATGGCTTCGAAATAATCGGACAGTGCGCGCTCCTCGGTGAGCTTGTCGGCATCGTATTCGGTGAGGCCCAGTTGCTGGACGAAACGGCTGCGACGCGCGTCGGGTAGCTCTGGCATCGTCGATCGCGCCCGCGCAAAGTCCGCTTCGACCAACACCAGCGGCGGCAGATCCGGATCGGGAAAGTAGCGATAATCGAGTGCGTCCTCTTTGCTGCGCATGGTCCGGGTGCGGTTGGCGGCGGCGTCGTAGAGGCGCGTTTCCTGCACGATGGTTTCACCGTTTTCGATAGCACGAATCTGTCGTTCGATTTCGTAGGCGATGGCCTTTTCCACGAAACGAAATGAGTTGACGTTCTTGATCTCGGCACGCGTGCCCAGTTTCTCGGTTCCGCTGCGTCGAACCGAAACATTGGCATCGCAGCGGAAACTGCCTTCCTGCATGTTGCCATCGCAGATGCCCAGCCAGCGCACCAGTCGATGCAGCGACTTCATGTAGGCGACGGCCTCCTCGGGCGAATGCATCGCCGGCTCTGTCACCACTTCAAGCAGCGGTGTGCCGGCGCGATTGAGATCGACACCGGTAGCGGCGTGGAAGGCATCATGCAGCGATTTTCCGGCGTCCTCTTCCAGATGCGCCCGGGTAATCGGAACGGTGACTTCACGGCCGTCATCGAGCCGCGTGGTCAGCGATCCGCCGACCACGATCGGCAGTTCGTACTGGCTGATCTGATAGCCCTTGGGCAAGTCCGGATAGAAGTAGTTCTTGCGCGCGAACACACTCAGCGGCGCAATCTCGGCGCCGATAGCCAGTCCAAACTGGATTGCGCGCTCGATCGCACCGCGATTGGCTACGGGCAGGGTTCCGGGCAATCCAGCGTCGACGAAACTGACCTGGGTATTGGGTTCGGCGCCGTATGCAGTGGCGGCGCCGGAGAATATCTTCGACTGCGTCGAAAGCTGCACATGCACTTCAAGACCGATGACGGCCTGCCAATCGCTACTCATTGCGGATGTCCTGTTCTGTGCTGCCTGTACAGCGGGGTTTCACGACAGCACCTTGGGTGTTTTCTGATGCCAGTCGCTGATCTGCTGATAGCCATGACCGGCAGCGAACAGCTGCGTTTCGCCCCAGGCTGGCCCGATCAACTGCAGGCCTACCGGCAGTTCATCGACAAAACCGCAGGGCAGGCTCATCGCCGGCAAGCCGGCCAGATTGACCGCAACGGTATTGATATCCGCGGCGTACATGGCCAGTGGATCACCGCTTTTTTCGCCGAGCGAGAAGGCGACATCCGGCGTGGTCGGGCCGGCAATGACATCGACCTTGGCGAAGGCACGCGCAAAGTCCTCGGCAATCAGACGCCTGATGCGTTGGGCACGCAGGTAATAAGCGTCGTAGTAGCCAGCCGAAAGCACGAAAGTACCGACCAGAATGCGGCGCTTGACCTCGTTGCCGAAGCCTTCCGAACGACTGCGACTGTAAAGATCATTCAGATCGCGTGCGTGTTCGGCACGATGTCCATAGCGCACGCCGTCATAACGCGCCAGATTGCTGGATGCCTCCGCAGGCGCGATGACGTAGTACGCCGGCACCGAAAGCGGTAACCGTGGCAATTCGATGTCGACCAGCACT
Source organism: Lysobacterales bacterium (assembly GCA_031389245.1). GTDB lineage: Bacteria > Pseudomonadota > Gammaproteobacteria > Xanthomonadales > Ahniellaceae > 0-14-3-00-62-12. Next base: position 3,178 of record JANMSL010000067.1, read on the forward strand.
GCGCCTGCTTGCTCCAGCTCGGTCAGGGCGCGTCGTGTGCACTCGGCCACCTCGCTACGCACACCCGCGCTGTAAAGCTCCTTGGCCACGCCGATGCGCATGCCGCGCACGCCGCGCGCGCAGGCGGCGACGAAATCTTCATCCGGACGTTGGACGCTGGTCGCATCCTTCGGATCGAAACCGGCCAGCACATTCAACACTTGGGCACAGTCGCGCGCATGCCGGGCAATGACGCCGGCCTGATCCAGGCTGGATGCAAACGCGATCATGCCGTAACGCGAGACGCGGCCATAGGTAGGTTTGAATCCGGTCACACCACAGAACGCTGCCGGCTGACGCACCGAGCCGCCGGTGTCCGAACCCGTTGCAAACGGCACCACGCCAGCCGCGACCAGTGCCGCCGAGCCGCCCGACGAGCCGCCCGGTACGCATTGTACGTTCCAAGGATTGCGTACCGGGCCAAAGGCACTGTTTTCGTTCGACGAGCCCATCGCGAACTCGTCCATGTTGGCCTTGCCGATGCACACCGCACCGG